>NZ_PDDL01000029.1:0-37175 GCF_020833785.1 Kocuria sp. CCUG 69068 | reverse complement strand
GCCGACCAGCACGGGACCGAGGGGCACGGCGCGGACGGGCCCAGGACCGGCCGCAGCACCGCGGACGGGCACCGGGACGCGGGCCCGTGGGCGGCTCAGGGGCCGGCCGTGGCGGAGACCGGGTCCGCGGAGGCGTTCGACGTGGACGCGGCCGAGGCACCCGCGGCGTCCTCCGACGCCGGCGCCGCCGGGCCGCCGGAGAGATAGCTCCAGATCCCGTCCTCGAGCTCCTGCTGGCACTGCGCCGCCCCGGAGAGGGTGAGGGTGCCGGCGACGCACTCCTGGTAGGCCTCGGCCACCGGCCACAGGGCCAGACGGGCCCCGCCGGTGAGCAGGCTCAGCGCGCCCAGCACGATCGCGGCGACCGCGCTCAGCACCAGCAGCCGGCGCTTGCCGGTCCCGCGGGAGCGCACGAGCGCCGCGACGCCCAGCCCGATCCCGAGGACGGCCAGCGCGACCCCGGCCACGGTCGGCCACAGGGCGGAGCCGACGAGCACCAGGGCGACCGCCGCGCACACCAGCGCGCCCCCTGCCGTGCGGGTCGCGGCGGCGCGTCGTGCGTCCGCGGGGGCTGCCTCGGGGGTCGGGCGGGGAGGGGTCATGCCCTTCACTCTAGGGCACCCCGGGGGCCCCTCCCCGCCCGCCCGACTAGACTCGGGGGCATGCGCATCGTGGTCATGGTCTCCGGCTCCGGCACCAATCTGCAGGCGGTCCTCGACGCCGTCCGGGAGGGCCGGATCGACGTCGAGATCGCCGCCGTGGGCGCGGACAAGCCCTGCACCGGCCTGGAGCGGGCCCGGGAGGCCGGCGTCGAGACGTTCCTCGTCCGGCCCGGCGACCACCCCGACCGGACGCGGTGGAACCGTGCCCTGCAGGAGGCGGTGGCCGCCCGGGAGCCCGACCGGATCGTCTTCGCGGGGTTCATGCGGATCGTGGACGCCGAGTTCGTCGAGGCGTTCGCGGGACGCATCGTCAACACCCACCCCTCGCTGCTGCCGTCCTTCCCGGGGGCGCACGCGGTGCGGGACGCCCTCGCGCACGGGGTGAAGGTCACCGGCGTCACCGTCCACGAGGTCGTGGCCGACGTCGACGCCGGTCCGATCCTGGCGCAGGCGGCGGTGCCCGTGGAGGAGGGGGACACCGAGGCGCAGCTGCACGAGCGGATCAAGGCCGCCGAGCGCGAGCTGCTCGTGCGCACGCTCGGCGCGGCGGCCCGGCAGGGAGCCCTGCACGACGCCCGGTGAGCAGGCCCGGCGAGGGTCCGTAAAATGGTTCCCGGCGGATCCCGCCGGCAACCCCAGTCCTCGAACGCTTGGAGAACCTGTGAGCCCCACCCAGCTTGACCGCGTGCCCCTCAAGAGGGCGCTGGTGTCCGTCTACGACAAGACCGGGCTGGAGGGTCTCGCCACGGGGCTGCACCGGGCCGGCGTCGCGATCGTGTCCACCGGCTCGACCGCACGGCGCATCGCCGACCTGGGCGTGCCGGTGACGGAGGTCGCGGAGGTCACCGGGTTCCAGGAGTGCCTGGAGGGGCGGGTCAAGACCCTGCACCCGCGGGTGCACGCGGGCATCCTCGCGGACCGCCGGAAGCAGGACCACATGGACCAGCTCGCCGAGCTGGAGATCGAGCCGTTCGACCTCGTGGTCGTGAACCTCTACCCGTTCGTGGACACCGTGCGCTCCGGCGCGGGCCAGGACGAGGTCGTCGAGCAGATCGACATCGGCGGCCCCTCCATGGTCCGGGCCGCTGCGAAGAACCACGCGGCCGTGTCCGTGGTCGTGGACCCGTCCTCCTACGACGCGGTCGTGGAGGCGGCGGCCTCGGGCGGCTTCGACCTGCGGGCACGCCGCCGGCTGGCCGCCGCGGCGTTCGCGCACACCGCCGCCTACGACACCGCGGTGGCCACCTGGACGGCCCAGCAGTTCGAGCAGGACGAGGACGCCAACTTCTGGCCGCCCTACGCCGGCCTGGCCCTGCAGCGCTCGGCCTCCCTGCGCTACGGCGAGAACCCCCACCAGAAGGGGGCGCTCTACGTGGACGACGCCGCGTCCCCCGGCATCGCCCAGGCCGACCAGCTGCACGGCAAGGAGATGTCCTACAACAACTACGTGGACGCCGACGCCGCGCTGCGCGCCGCCTACGACTTCGACGAGCCGGCCGTGGCCGTGGTCAAGCACAACAACCCCTGCGGGCTGGCCGTGGCCACCCCCGGCGCCGAGGACCCGATCGCCGACGCCCACCGCAAGGCCCACGCGTGCGACCCGCTCTCCGCCTACGGCGGGGTCATCGCCGCGAACCGGACCGTGACCCGGGCGATGGCCGAGACCGTGCAGGACATCTTCACCGAGGTCGTCGTGGCCCCCGGCTTCGAGCCGGCGGCCCTGGAGATCCTGCAGGCCAAGAAGAACATCCGCCTGCTCGAGCTGCCCGAGGGCTTCGAGCGGGACGTCCTCGAGTACCGGCAGATCTCCGGCGGCGCGCTGCTGCAGGTCTCGGACCGGCTCGACGCGGCGGGCGACGACCCCGCCGGCTGGACGCTGGCCGCGGGGGAGCCGGCGGACGAGCGGACGCTCGCCGACCTCGCCTTCGCGTGGACGTCGCTGCGGGCGGTGAAGTCCAACGCGATCCTGCTCGCCGACCGCGGCGCGTCCGTGGGCATCGGCATGGGCCAGGTCAACCGGGTGGACTCCTGCAAGCTCTCCGTGGAGCGGGCCAACGCCCTGGGCGAGGACGGCGCCGAGCGCGCGCGCGGCGCCGTGGCGGCCTCGGACGCGTTCTTCCCGTTCGCGGACGGCCTCCAGGTGCTCCTCGACGCCGGCGTGCGCGCCGTGGTCCAGCCCGGCGGCTCGATCCGGGACGAGGAGGTCGTGGCCGCGGCCGAGGCCGCCGGCGTGACGATGTACTTCACCGGGGCCCGGCACTTCTTCCACTGAGCCGTCTCCCGGGCGGCATGCCCCGCGCACGGCAGCGGCCGCACTCCCCGCGGGGAGTGCGGCCGCTGCCGTGCGTGCTGCCCGTGCCGGAGCGCGCGGTCGGCCCGCGCGCTCCGCTCAGGCGCTCCGCTCAGGCGCTCCGCTCAGGCGCTCCGCTCAGGCGCTCCGCTCAGGCGCTCAGCTCACGCGCTCAGCTCACGCGCTGAGCGAGGAGAGGACCCGGTTGAAGGTCTCCGAGGGGCGCATCACCGAGAACGTCTTGGCGTCGTCCGGGCGGTAGTAGCCGCCGATGTCGGCGGGACGGCCCTGCACGGAGAGCAGCTCCTCGTTGATCGCGTCCTCGTTGGCCGCCAGCTGCTCCGCCACGGAGGCGAAGGCCTGCGCCAGCTCGGCGTCCTCGTCCTGGCGGGCCAGCTCCTGGGCCCAGTACAGGGCCAGGTAGAAGTGGCTGCCGCGGTTGTCGATCTCGCCGGCCTTCCGGCTCGGGGACTTGTTCTCCTCGAGGAACGTGCCCGTGGCCCGGTCGAGGGTCTCACCGAGGATCCGGGCGCGCTCGTTGTCGGCCGTGGTCGCCAGGTGGTCGAGGCTCGCGGCGAGGGCGAGGAACTCCCCGAGGCTGTCCCAGCGCAGGTGGTTCTCCTCCACCAGCTGCTGGACGTGCTTCGGCGCGGACCCGCCGGCGCCGGTCTCGAAGAGCCCGCCGCCGTTGATGAGCGGGACCACCGAGAGCATCTTCGCGGAGGTGCCCAGCTCGAGAATCGGGAACAGGTCCGTCAGGTAGTCGCGCAGCACGTTGCCGGTGACCGAGATGGTGTCCTCGCCGCGGCGGATCCGCTCGATCGAGAACGCGGTGGCCTCCTCGGGGGACATGATCTCGATCTGCAGGCCCTCGGTGTCGTGCTCGGTCAGGTACTGCTCGACCTTCGCGATGAGGTTGGTGTCGTGGGCGCGGGTGCGGTCCAGCCAGAACACGGCCGGCGTCGCGGAGGCCCGCGCGCGGGTCACGGCGAGCTTGACCCAGTCGCGGATCGCGACGTCCTTCGTCTGGCACGCCCGCCAGATGTCCCCGGGGGAGACCTCGTGCTCGATGAGCACGGCGCCGGAGGAGTCGACGACCTGGACGGTGCCCTGCACGGGGATCTCGAAGGTCTTGTCGTGGGAGCCGTACTCCTCCGCCTTCATCGCCATGAGGCCGACGTTGGGCACGGAGCCCATGGTGGTCGGGTCGAACGCGCCGTGGGCGCGGCAGTCGTCGATGACCACCTGGTAGACCCCGGCGTAGGAGCTGTCCGGCAGCACCGCGAGGGTGTCCGCCTCCTCGCCCTCGGGACCCCACATGTGCCCGGAGGTGCGGATCATGGCGGGCATCGACGCGTCGACGATGACGTCGGAGGGCACGTGCAGGTTCGTGATGCCCTTGTCGGAGTTCACCATGGCGAGCTTCGGGCCCTCGGCGAGGCCCTTGTCGATCGCGGCCCGCACGTCGTCGCGCACGTCGGCGGGCAGGGCGTCGAGGCCGTTGAGGATCGCCGCGAGCCCGTTGGCGGGGGAGAGACCCGCCTTCTCGAGGGCCGCGCCGTGGGCGGCGAAGAGCTCCGGGAAGAACGCCTCGATGACGTGGCCGAAGATGATCGGGTCGGAGACCTTCATCATGGTGGCCTTCAGGTGCACCGAGAGCAGGACGTCCTCCCGCTTGGCGCGCTCGACCTGCTCCGCGAGGAACGCGTCCAGGGCGGCGGCCCGCATCACGGTGCCGTCGACGACCTCGCCGGCCAGCACGGGGACGGACTCCTTGAGCACCGTGGTGCTACCGTCCTCGGCCACCAGGCGGATCGTCAGGGTGTCGTCGCCGTCCATGACCACGGACTTCTCGTTGTCCCGGAAGTCGTCGGCGCCCATCGTGGCGACGTTCGTCCTCGACTCCGCCGTCCACTCGCCCATGCGGTGCGGGTTCTTGCGGACGTAGTTCTTGACCGAGGCGGGGGCGCGGCGGTCCGAGTTGCCCTCGCGCAGCACCGGGTTGACGGCGGAGCCCTTGATCTTGTCGTAGCGGGCCCGGGTCTCCTTCTCCTCCTCGGTGCGGGGCTCGTCCGGGTAGTCGGGGAGGGCGACGCCCTGCTCCTGCAGCTCCTTGACCGCGGCCTTCAGCTGCGGGACGGAGGCGGAGATGTTGGGCAGCTTGATGATGTTGGCCTCGGGCTTCTTGGCCAGCTCGCCCAGCTCGGCGAGGGCGTCGTCCACCCGCTGCTCCTCGGGGAGGCGGTCGCCGAACGCGGCGATGATGCGCCCGGCCAGGGAGATGTCGCGGGTCTCCACCTCGACGCCGGCGGTCGAGGCGTAGGCCTCGATGATCGGCTTGAAGGAGTAGGTGGCGAGCAGGGGCGCCTCGTCGGTGCGGGTGTAGATGATCTTGGCCATGTGCGGGCTGTCTCCCAGGATGTCGTCGGATCGGTGGTGGTGCTTCCTGGTGCCAAGATACCCGAGGCGGCGCCCCGCCCGCTGGCCGGGCCCGCCGTCCGGCCGGAGGCCGCGGGCGGCCCGGGCACGGCGGCGGGCCCGTTCCCCGCGGGGAACGGGCCCGTGGCCGTGGGGCCCCGCCCGGGGGCGTGCCGGTGCCGGGGGCCGGGCTCAGCCCTCCGTGGACTGGGTGGACCCGGCGCCGTTGACGAGCTCGCCCTCGCCGATCACGCGGTCGCCGGACTCGTCCCGGCCCTCGCCCAGGGCCTGCTGCTCGCCCTGTCCGGAGACCACCTGGATCTTGCGCGGCTTGGCCTGCGCCGAGACGGGGATCGTGACCGTGAGCACGCCGTTGTCGTAGTTCGCGGCGATGTTCTGGATGTCGATGCCCTGGCCCAGGTTGAGCTGGCGGACGAACGAGGAGCTCTGCCGCTCCCGGGTGATCCACTGGACGTCCTGCACCTCGGGCAGCTCCCGCTCCGCGCGGATCGTCAGCAGCTGGCCGTCGACGTCGACGTCGACGCTCTCCGGGTCGATGCCGGGCAGGTCCGCCCGGAGGATGTACTGGTCGCCGTCCCGGTACAGGTCCATGGGCATCTCGCGCAGGCCCTGCCGGGCGAACAGCGAGGCGGCGAGCCGGTCGAAATCGTTGAACGGGGTGAACATCGTGGCCACGTCAATCATCTCCTCAACCATATGAGCAATGTCTTTGACATTTAGTTGAGTCCGATCAACTCAACTGTTGACCATGATAATCCCGCTCCCCGCGGTCTTCAACGGGTCCCGGCCCCCATCGCCCAGGGCGAACCGCCCTCAGCGGGCGTCGTGGGGATACCGCACGCCGATCTGCGCCCGCACCCGGTCGAAGAGCTCCACGAGCTCGAGGGAGTCGGCCCACGGCATCACGGGGGACTCGAGCAGGCCCTGCTGCACGCAGCGGGTGGCCTCGCGCATCTCGAACACGTATCCGGCGCCCGCCACGTCCACGCGCTCCACGAGGGGGGCGGCGCCCGTGCGGGCGCCCTCGGCGGTCTGCAGCACCAGGGTGGTCGGGCAGTTGATCCGTCCGTCCACCCGCAGCCAGCCGTCCGTGCCGCTGATCGTCACCTGGTGGGGGACCGTGGCGGACAGGGTGCCGCTCACGTGCGCCCGGCCGTGCCCGAAGTCCAGGGTCAGGGCGGTGTCCAGGTCCACGTCCGTGGCGCCGAGCTCCGCGCGGGCGCTCCAGCGCTCCGGGGCCCCCAGGACCGCGGCGGTCCACGTCAGGGGGTAGACCATCATGTCCAGCAGCACCCCGCCGCCGTCGGCCCGGCGGAACAGGCGGTGGGCCGGGTCCAGGGCCCGGTGCGTGCCGATGGACCCCTCGACCGAGCGGACCCGGCCGAGCCGGCCCTCCCGGACCCAGCGCATCGCGGTGCGGAAGCCGGGGGTCATGCGGGTCCAGACGGCCTCCATGAGGAAGACGCCGTGCTCGCGGGCCAGGCGGAGCAGGTCGCGGACCTCCGCCGCGGTCATGGCGAGGGCCTTCTCGCACACCACGTGCTTGCCGGCCCGCAGCAGCGCCGAGACGTCCCGGTGGTGGTAGCCGTGCGGGGTGGCCACGTAGACGATCTCCACGTCCGGGTCGGCCGCGAGCCGGTCCAGTCCCGTGCTCGTGGCGGTGCCGCCGTAGGCCCGCTCCACCCCGTGCCGGCGGGCGAAGTCCTCGGCGCGGTCCTGGTCCCGCGAGCTCACGGCCACGAGCCGGGCGTCGGGCAGCGCCGCGATGTCCGGGACCACCTTCTCCGCGATGTCGGCGGTGCTGACCACGCCCCATCCGAGCGTGCGGCCGGTCGCGGTGCCGGGGTCGTCCAGGTGGGCGGCGTCGAGGGAGGCGTCGACGAACGGGCTGAGGGTCTGGGCAGGCATGGGCGCATTCTGCCACGCCGCCCGCCGCCGGGGTCCCGCCCGCCGGCTCCGATCGAACGACCGTTCGTGGCGTAGGCTGAGGGCGTGCCCCGGGTGAGCCAGCAGTACAAGGACGAGCGCCGCCGCGAGATCGTGGCGGCCGCCAGCGAGTGCTTCCTCGAGCACGGCTACGAGGGGGCGTCGATGCACCGCATCATCGCCGCCACGGGGCTGTCCGCGGGGGCGCTCTACAACCACTTCCCGAGCAAGCAGGAGCTCGTGGCCGCGGCCGCCCGCGCGGCCCTGGACCGGGTCCTCGCGGCCGCGGAGGACGAGCCCGGCACCGACCCCGCGGCGTGGGTCGTGGGACTGCTGGAGCGGCTGGCCGCGGATCCCGCCACCACCCGCCTGCTGCTCATCACGTGGGGCGGGGCGGTGAGCGACCCCGGTCTGGCCGCGCTGGCCGGGGAGCACCTGGGGCGGGTGCGGGACCGGGTGGAGGAGCGCTACGGGCGGTGGGCGGTCGAGGAGCTGGGCCTCGACGACGACGCGGCCCGCGAGTGGGCCGGCATGTTCGCCCAGGCCATCCTCTCGGTGCTGCAGGGCTGGGTGGTGCAGTCCTGCCTGCTGCCCGGCTTCGACCACGGCGCGTACCTGGACTACGCGCGCACCCTCGCGGCGCAGTGACGGGCCGCCGGGCCCGGCTCAGGCGGTGAGCCGGCGGTGCTCGGCGGAGAGCCGGACGTAGGTGCGCGCGTTGGCACGGACCTTCTCCTGCTCCTCGTCCGTGAGCTCGCGCCGGACCCTGCCCGGCACCCCCGCCACGAGGGAGCGGGGCGGCACCACGGTGCCCTCGAGGACGACGGCGCCCGCGGCCACCAGCGAGCCCGTCCCGATCACGGCGCCGTTGAGGACGGTCGCGTTCATCCCGATCAGGACCTCGTCCTCCACGGTGCACCCGTGCACCACTGCGCCGTGGCCGACGCTCACGTCCGCGCCGATCGTGCAGGGGTGGCCGGGGTCGGAGTGGACCACCACGTTGTCCTGCAGGTTGGACCGCGCGCCCAGCCGGACGGGGGAGCGGTCGCCGCGCACTACGGCGCCGTAGAAGACCCCGGACTCCGGCCCCAGCTCGGCGTCGCCCACGACCGTGGCGGTCGGGGCCACGAAGGCGGAGGAGTCGATCCGGGGCTCGTGCCCCCCGTGCGGGAGGACCGTGCCGGGCGTCGTGGAGTGTGCCATGGGCCCAGCCTAGCGGCGGGCCCGCCGCCCGCGGCTCAGACGCCCTGCCGCGTGACGGCCGGCCGCGGGGGGCGCTGGTGCCCGTGCTGGATGGCCACGCGGATCTTCTGGCCGCCCTTGAGCACGTACTCCGCGCCGTGCACGTGGATCGTGACGTCGTCCGCGCGCCGGGAGGCCCCCTCGAGCTCCAGGACGTGGTGGTCGATGCAGACCCGGATCACCTGGCCGCGGTACAGCACCGTGAACGAGACGGCGTCCAGCTGGCTCGGCAGGGCCGGGTCGAACTCGAGCCAGCCGCCGCGCACGCGCAGCCCCGCGTAGGCGCGGGTCACGACGTCGACGGAGCCGGCCATGGCGCCCAGGTGGATGCCCTCGCCCGTGGTCCCGCCCTGGGTGTCGTCGAGGTCCACCAGGAGGGCGTCCTGGAACGAGGACCACGAACGGTCCGGGTTCAGCCACGCGAGCACCGAGGCGTTGACCACCCGGGACAGGGAGGAGCCGTGGGAGGACCGCGCGATGTAGAAGTCGACGGTGCGCTCGATGGCGGCGTGGTCCACCTCGTAGCCCATCCGGCCGAGCTCCTCGACCAGGCCGTCGGGACCGAAGAGGTAGACCAGCATGATCGTGTCGGCCTGCTTGGCCAGCTTGTAGTTGTTGGTCATGTCGCCCTCGTTCTCCAGCAGGAGGTCGAGGCGGCCGATGTTGCGGTACTTGGCCCGGTAGTACTCCCAGTCCAGCTCGTCGAGGTCGTCGTAGCCGTGGAACTGGCTGATGGTGCCGTCCGTGTTGAACGGCACGAACATCCGCTCGGCCATCCGCTGCCAGGTCCCGACCTCCTCGGCCGAGAGGTCGAAGCGGGCGGAGAGCTCCTCGCGCTGGTGCTCCACCATGTCGTGGAAGATGTGCGCGCTGTGCCGGAACAGCCAGGCCGCCAGCACGTTCGTGTAGGCGTTGTCCTTCAGCCCGCCGCCGTGCTGGCCGCGCGGGCCGTCGTGGTACTCGTCCGGGCCCATGACGCCGGCGATGTGGTAGCGGCCGTCCGCGGGGTCGTAGTCGGTGAGCGACGCGAACAGCCGGGTGATCCCGATGATCAGCTCCGAGCCCTGCCCCGCCAGCCAGTCGAGGTCACCGGTGGTCTCGTAGTAGATCCAGGCGTTGTAGGCGATCGCGAGGCCCACGTGGAACTGCCGCCACGAGTTGTCCGGCAGCCACCGGTTGGAGTGGTGGTTGAACAGCTCCGGCGGGGTCTCCTCCCGGCCGTCCGAGCCGGACTGCCACGGGAACGCCGCGCCCTCGAGCCCGAACTCGGTGGCCCGGTGCTTGGCCATGGGCAGCCGGCGCCACCGGTAGGAGAGCAGGGCGCGCGTCACCTGCGGCTGGTGCAGGTTGACGACCGGGAGGATGTAGAGCTCGTCCCAGAAGATGTGCCCCCGATAGCCCTCGCCGTGCAGGCCGCGGGCCGGGACCCCGGCGTCGCGCAGGGACATGTGCGGCGCCAGCGTCTGGGCCACGTGGAACAGGTGCACCCGCAGCGCCAGCTGGGTGATGGCCAGCTCCCCGGTGCGCTCCTCCGGGTCCGGGCACACGTCCACGTCGAAGCGGTCCCACAGCAGGGACCACTCGATCTCGTGCGAGGGCAGCAGGCCCCGGACGCCGCTGGGGTTGCGGTCGAGCTCCGCGAGGGCGCCCTCGCGGGGCGAGCCGATCGCGGCGTCGCGGCTCGTGACCACGGCCGTGGTCGAGTCGATGATCACCGGGCGGCCGTCGGCGATGTTGACCTGGTGGCGGCGGAACTCGGTGCCGCCGGGCCGGATCTCGCGGCGCTCCCGGACGTTCTGGCCGCCCTCGATGGTGGTGCGCTGGGCCGTGGTGATCTCGATCTTGGACTGGGTGGTGCGCACGTGCGAGAGCAGGGTCTCGTGGTCGTCGGGCAGCGAGGTCGACTCGAGGTCCACCAGGTGGTGGTCGTTGAGGTCCTGGTACTCCGCGACCCCGTTGTTGCGCACGCTGGGGTCGATGCCCGTGCGCAGGTGCAGCCGCCCCGAGAACCCCCGGGCCGTCACCGTGGTCTCCTGCGCCCCCAGGTGGCGGAAGCGCAGCGACACGAGGCGGCGCTGGACGATCTCCAGCCGGGCGTGGGCCCCGTCCTCGCCCCGGTCGCCGTTGAGGTCGGTGAGGATCAGGGACCGGATGAGCAGCCCGCGGCGCAGGTCGAGCTCGACCCGCTCCTCGGACGGGCGCAGCCCGCCCTCCGACCACCAGTCGCCGCCGGAGACCCGCAGGTCCAGGTGGGTCCAGTTGGGGGCGTTGACCATGGACTCGTGCTCGACGTCGCGGCCGCTCAGGTGGCTCACCACCCGGTTGAAGATGCCGGCCAGGTAGTTGCCGGGGTAGTGCACCCCGTTGTCGGGGAACTCGCAGGCCGACCCGCGCACGCCCATGTAGCCGTTCGCCAGCGTCAGCAGGGTCTCCCGCCGGGCCTCGGTGGCCGGGTCGAAGCCCTCGAAGACCAGCTTCCAGGGGTCGTCGCGGCGGGCGCCGAGGTCGAGCTCGCCGACGTCGTTGAGCACGACCGTGGCCCCGGCCCGGTACAGGTCCTTGCGCTCGCCGTGGCGGCGGATCCCCACCACCATGCCGAAGCCGCCGGCGGCGGCGGCCTGCACCCCGGACACGGCGTCCTCCACCACCGCGGAGCGGGCCGGGTTCACCCCGAGCATCTTCGCGCAGGTCAGGAACGTGTCCGGCGCCGGCTTGCCGGGCAGCCCGTGCTCGGCCGCGAAGTGGCCGTCCACGATGATGTCGAAGGAGTCCTGCAGCCCGGCCGCCGCCAGCACGGGGACGCTGTTGCGGCTCGCGGTGACGAGACCCACCGGCACCCCGGCGGCGCGCAGCCGCTCGATGAGCGCCACGGTCTTCTCGAACACCCGGACGCCCTGGACCTGCAGGGCGTCCTGGAAGTAGGTGTTCTTCAGCACGGCCTGGCCCTGCACCGTCCACGCCCCCGGCGTCTCGTCGCCCTCCGGCAGGCAGGCACCCCGGGCGGTGAGCAGGGAGCGGATCCCGTCCTCGCGCCGCCGCCCGTCCACGTAGTGACGGTAGTCGGCGTCGGCGTCGAAGGGTCGGCGGTCCACCGTGGTGCCGGCCTCGGCCGGCTCGAGCCGGTCGTCGGCCAGGATCGCGTCGAAGAGGGTCTTCCAGGCCGTCGCGTGCACGGCGGCGGTGTCCGTGACCACCCCGTCCATGTCGAAGATCACGGCCTCGTGGGGGATGCGCAGCTGGTCGACCGCCTGCGGCAGCGCGTCCGCGCCCTGGATGCGCGGCAGGGAGGCGGTGAACGGGGCGGTGGGCAGTGCGTTCACGAGAGTTCCTCCGGAAGGTGGGTGCGGCGTCCGCGACCCCTCGGAACCGCACGGAGAAACCCCCAGCACGCGGCACGCGACGGACCCCGGACGCGGCGTTGCGGTTTGGCACTGGAGCGGGGACGGCCGTCCGTGCCGACGGTTCCTGACCAGCTCATTAAACGGCCCGGGGGCCGCGGGGGCAAGCCGCGTCCGCTCAGCGGTCGGCCAGGGGGAGGCGGACGGTGAACCGGGTGCGGCCCGGGACGCTGCTGACGTCGATCCGCCCGTGGTGGGCGCGCACGATGGCGTCGACGATCGAGAGGCCCAGGCCGGCGCCGCGGGAGCTCGCGGCGCGGGCGTGGTCCTCCCGGGCGAAGCGGGAGAAGATGTGCTCGAGGAAGTCGGCGCCGATGCCGGGGCCGTCGTCGCCCACGGCGAGCACGGCCTCGCCGCCGGGCCCCGGTCCGGCGCCCGCCTCCGTCCCGAGCGAGGCCGTGACCGTCGTCCCCGCGGGCGTGTGCTGGTGGGCGTTGGCGAGCAGGTTGATGAGCACCTGGCGCAGCTGGGCCGGGTCCCCCCGCACGAGCACGGGCTCGTCGGGCAGCTCGAGGCGCCAGACGTGGCCGGGCGCCGCGACCCGGAGGTCGCTGACGGTCTCGACCACCAGCTCGAGGAGGTCGACGTCCTCGGTGACCACGGCCCGGCCCTCGTCCAGGCGCGCGAGCAGCAGCAGGTCCTCGACGAGCGCGGTCATCCGGGCCGCCTCGGACTCCACCCGGGACAGGGAGCTGCGGCCCTGCGCGCTCATCGGCTCCGTGAGCCGGATCAGCTCCGCGTAGCCGCGGATGCTGGCCAGGGGAGTGCGCAGCTCGTGGCTGGCGTCGGCCACGAACCGGCGCACGCGCGTCTCGCTGCGCTGACGGGTAGCAAGCGCGTGGGCGACGTTGTCCAGCATCCGCCCGAAGGCGTGGCCGAGCCGGCCCACCTCCGTGTCCGGGTGCGCGGCCGGCGCCACGGCCCCCACCGGCAGGACCACCTCCCCGTGGTCGAGGTCGAGCTCCGAGACGCGGGTCGCCACGTCGGAGAGCCGCTCCACGGGGCGCAGGGTGCGCCGGACGACGACGAGCCCGACCAGCCCCGTGGCGGCGATGGCGCCGGTCGAGATCGCCGCGGTGCTCACCCCGAAGCTGCGCAGGGTGTCCTCCTTGTCGGCCAGCGGCAGACCGGTCAGCACGAGGCCCCAGTCCCACGGGTCGTCGACCACCAGCACGCGGTAGCCGCCCACGGCCAGCTCCACGTCCACAGGGCCCCACTGCCGGCCCCCCTCCTCGTCCGACTCGGCGCCGAGCGCCGTCACGAGCTCCCCGATCCGCCGCCGGTCCTCGTCGGTCAGCTCCTGCCGCGTCCCGTCGGGGGCGAAGAGCCCGGCGCGGACCACCTCGCCGTCGACGACCCGGGCGTTGAGGGTGCCGGCGCCCTGCGCGGGGACGTCCATCATGGCCTCGAGCTCCTCCGAGGGCGCGGCGGCGGCACGGACCCCGTACTCGATCGTGCGGAACGAGGCGTCCCGGACCCGGCCGTCCAGCTGCTCGCCCAGGGACACGTTGAGGACCGCGAGACCCAGGGCGCCCACCGCGGCGCACGCGACGGTCAGCAGCGCCAGGACCGTCAGCAGCAGCTTGGTGCGCAGCTGCAGCGCCCGGCCCGCGCCCCGCGGCCGGGCCCGCGCCCCGGTCGCCTCCGGGTCCGTGGGACCGGTGCCCGTCGGGCCGGTGCCGGTCGGATCGGTGCTGGTCGGATCGGTGCTCGTGGGACCGGTGCTCATGGGGCGGCACGTCCTCGGCGGGTGCTCACTCGGCCGGTTTGAGCACGTAGCCGGCGCCGCGCACGGTGTGGATCATGGGCGGGCGCCCGGCGTCGATCTTCTTGCGCAGGTAGGAGATGTAGAGCTCCACCACGTTGGTCTGGCCGCCGAAGTCGTAGCCCCAGACCTGCTCGAGGAGCTGCGGCTTGCTCAGCACCCGGCGCGCGTTCTCCATGAGGCAGCGGAGCAGGTCGAACTGGGTGGCCGTCAGCGCGATCTCCTCGCCCCCGCGGCTGACCTCCCGGGTGTCCGCGTTGAGCACGAGGTCGCCCACGACCAGCTCCGCGGCGTCCGGGTGGGCGATGCCCGCGCGCTGCACCAGGCGGTGCAGCCGCAGCAGCAGCTCCTCCATGTCGAACGGCTTCGTCACGTAGTCGTCCCCGCCCGCCGCCAGGCCGGTGATGCGGTCCTCGGTGCTGTCCTTCGCGGTGAGGAACAGGGCCGGGACGGTGGGGGAGAAGGAGCGGATCCGCTCGAGCACCTCCACCCCCGAGCAGCCCGGGAGCATGACGTCCAGCACCAGGACGTCGGGCCGGAAGCCGCGGGCCTCGGCCACCGCGGCGTCCCCGTCGTGGGCGGAGCGCACCTGCCAGCCCAGCATCGACAGCCCCATGGACACCATCTGGGCCAGCAGCGGCTCGTCGTCGACGACGAGAGCGCGCACCGGTGCCCCGTCGGGGTGCCGCAGGCGCGGGAGGTCCACGGCGGTGGGCCGCTGCACGGGCTCGGTCACGACGGAATCCCTCCTGGTCCCCGCCGGCGGCACCGGCGTCCTCGGACCGTCCTCAGCGTAGCGCCGCACCGGCCCCCGATCACCTGCGGATCGTTTGCGGACGCACTTCACAGCCCCGGCACAGGAACCCGATAAGAGCGCCACATCCCCGTCTGCTGGAGTGGATCCACGACCGGGCCCGGAGGCCCGGACCCCCGGGCAGGTGCCCGCGGGGCACCACGAGAGGGGAACCACCGCCATGCTGCACACCCGCCACCCCGCCGGACAGGCCCGGGCCGCGGCGCCGTCCGCGGGCCCGCCCGCCCGCCGGCGCCTGGTCGGGATCGACGCGGCCCGCGGCCTCGCCCTGCTCGGCATGGTCTCCGTGCACATCCTGCCGTCCTGGGACCCGGAGACCTTCGAGGCCACCGCCCAGTGGACGCTGTTCTCGGGCCGGGCCGCCGCCCTCTTCGCCCTCCTCGCCGGCGTGGGCCTGGCCCTCGGCTCGGGCGGGACCCGGGTGCACGAGGGCCGGCGGGCGACCGCCGACCGGGCCGGCCTGCTCGTGCGCGCGGTACTCATCACCGCGCTGGGGCTGCTGATCAACCAGCTCTCGCCCGGCGACCCGCCCGCCTACAACATCCTGGTCTACTACGGCGTGTTCTTCCTGCTCGCCCTGCCCTTCCTGCACCTGTCCGTGCGCGCCCTGCTCGCCTGGGCGGCGGGGCTCGCCGTGCTCGGTCCCGTGCTGGTGCACTCGCTCGGCCCCGTGCTGCCCGGGTTCACCGTCTACAACCCCGGCCTCGCCGAACTCGTCACCGAGCCGGGCACCACCCTCGCCCAGCTGCTCGTGACCGGTTCGTACCCCGGGGTGACGTACCTCGTCTACCTCCTCGCAGGCCTGGCCCTGGGCCGGCTGGACCTCTCGGCCGTGCGCACGCAGGCCGGCCTCGCGATCGGCGGGGCCGCGCTCGCGGTGTTCTCCGCCGTCACCTCCTGGTTGCTGCTGCACCCCCTCGGCGGCATCGAGCGGCTGCTCGCCGCGAGCCCCTCCCTGGACCGGGGGGACGTCCAGGACGTCCTCGTGTACGGGCCGGACCCCGTCCTGCCCTCCGCCACCTGGTGGTGGCTGGCCGTGACCGGGCCGCACACCAACACCCCGCTCGCCCTGCTGAGCGGGGTGGGCACCGGCGCCCTCGTGCTCGGCCTGTGCCTCCTCGTGGCCCGCCGGGCCGAGCACGTGCTGCTGCCGCTGGTCGCGGCCGGCTCGATGACGCTCACCCTGTACTCGGCGCACCTGCTCGGGCTCTTCCTGGAGCTGCACTACGAGCAGCCGGTGCTGTGGTTCCTCGTGCACGTCCTGGTGGGCACCGTGTTCGCCGTCCTGTGGCACCGCGCCCGGGGCCAGGGACCCCTCGAGCGGGTCGTCGGCCGGGCCGCCCACGCCGGACGGGACCGGGTGCTCCGCCATCGCCTAAACTCGTAGACGGTCCACCCAGGTCCCCGACTTCAGGAGCGGCATGTCCACGAGCACGTCCCCGTCCGTCACCAACCAGCCCCTCGCCGAGGTCGATCCGGAGATCGCGGCGGCGATCGCCGACGAGCTCGGCCGCCAGCGCGGCACCCTCGAGATGATCGCCTCCGAGAACTTCGCGCCCCGGGCGGTCCTCGAGGCCCAGGGCTCGGTGCTGACGAACAAGTACGCCGAGGGCTATCCCGGGCGCCGCTACTACGGCGGCTGCGAGTTCGTCGACGTCGTCGAGAACCTGGCCCGGGACCGGGCCACGGCCCTGTTCGGCGCCGAGCACGCCAACGTGCAGCCGCACTCGGGCGCCCAGGCCAACACGGCCGTCATGCAGGCGCTCATGACCCCCGGCGACAAGCTGATGGGCCTCTCCCTGGCCCACGGCGGCCACCTCACCCACGGGATGAAGCTCAACGTCTCCGGCAAGCTCTACGAGATCGCGGCCTACGAGGTCGACCCCGACACCTACACGATCGACATGGACAGGGTCCGGGAGCAAGCCCTCGCCGAGCGCCCGCAGGTCATCGTGGCCGGCTGGTCCGCGTACTCGCGGGAGCTGGACTTCGAGGCGTTCCGCGCGGTCGCCGACGAGGTCGGGGCGAAGCTGTGGGTGGACATGGCACACTTCGCCGGCCTCGTGGCCGCGGGCCTGCACGCCAACCCCGTGCCGCACGCCCACGTGGTCACCTCGACCGTGCACAAGACCCTCGCCGGACCCCGCTCCGGCGTGATCCTCACCACGGGCGAGCTCAAGAAGAAGATCGACTCCGCCGTCTTCCCGGGCCAGCAGGGCGGCCCGCTCATGCACGCCATCGCGGGCAAGGCCGTGGCCTTCAAGATCGCGGCCACCGAGGAGTTCCGCGCCCGCCAGGAGCGCACGGTCGAGGGCGCCCGGATCCTCGCCGAGCGCCTCGGGGCCGACGACGTCGCCCGGGCCGGGGTGTCCGTACTGACCGGCGGCACCGACGTGCACCTGGTGCTGGTGGACCTGCGCGACTCCGAGCTGGACGGCAAGCAGGCCGAGGACCTCCTGCACCGGGCGGGGATCACCGTCAACCGCAACGCCGTGCCGTGGGACCCGCGGCCGCCGATGGTCACCTCCGGGCTGCGGATCGGCACCCCCGCGCTGGCCACGCGCGGCTTCGGCGCACCGCAGTTCGAGGAGGTCGCCGAGATCATCGCCACCGCCCTGAAGCCCGGGGCCGACATCGACGCCCTGCGGGCCCGCGTGGACCGGCTGGCCGCGGACTTCCCGCTCTACGACGGCCTCGAGGAGTGGTGAGCGTGGGCGCACGGATCCTCGACGGACGGGCGGCCTCTGCCGCCATCAGGACCGAGCTCGCCGAGCGCGTGGCCGTGCTGGCGGAGCGGGGGGTCACCCCCGGCCTCGGCACGGTGCTCGTGGGCGAGGACCCCGCCTCGCACTCCTACGTGGGCGGCAAGCACAAGGACTGCGCCGAGGTCGGCATCTCCTCGATCCGCCGCGACCTGCCCGCGGACGTCTCCCAGGAGGAGCTCGAGCGCGTCCTCGACGAGCTCAACGCGGACCCCGCGTGCACCGGCTACATCGTCCAGCTGCCGCTGCCCGGGCACATCGACACCAACGCGATCCTCGAGCGCATCGACCCGGACAAGGACGCCGACGGGCTGCACCCGACCAACCTCGGCCGCCTCGTGCTCAACGTCTCCGAGCCGATGACCTCCCCGCTGCCGTGCACGCCGAACGGGGTGATCGAGCTGCTGCGCCGCAACGGTGTCGAGCTCGCGGGCCGGCACGTGCTCGTCGTGGGCCGCGGCGTGACCGTCGGACGGCCGATCGGGCTGCTGCTGACCCGCAAGGAGATCAACGCCACGGTCACCCTCGCCCACACCGGCACGCAGGACCTCGACGCGCTGCTGGCCCAGGCCGACGTCGTCGTGGCCGCCGCCGGGCGGCCGCACATGATCACGGCCGACAGCCTCAAGGACGGCGTGGTGCTCCTCGACGTCGGGGTCTCCCGCGTGGAGGACCCCGAGACCGGGAAGAAGAGGCTCACCGGGGACATCGACCCGGCCGCCGCGCAGAAGGCCTCCTGGATCTCCCCCAACCCCGGCGGGGTGGGGCCCATGACCCGGGCCATGCTGCTGCTCAACGTGGTGGAGACCGCGGAGCGGCACGCCGGCCTCCGCTGAGCGCCGTCCACCGCGCCGCGCCCCCGGGAGCCCTCGCTCCCGGGGCGCGGCCGTCCCCGGCGCCGGGCGGGGACGGCGCCCGCGCCGGTTCGTGGCCCGGGCCGGGATTTGAGACAATGGGGACCATGCGCTCCCTCGGATCCCCGACCCCGTCCACCGCCCCGGCCGCCGAGCCCGCCTCCCGCACCGCCCTGTGGGGCACGGTGATCGGACTGGCCGTGCTCGTGGTGATCTTCGTGGTGGCGCTGCTGCAGGCCGCGAACGCCAACTCGTGGCTGGGCTGGGCGCTCGCCGGCATCGCCCTCGGCTGGCTGCTGCTCGCCACCTGGGTGGTGCTCATGGTCCGCAAGGCCGCCCGCTTCGGCCGCCGGCAGGTCGACGAGGCCCGGGAGCAGCTGCGCACCGGCTCCGGCCGCGCCCCCACCGTCACCGGGTCCGCCGCCGCCGGCTCCATGCGGGACGAGAAGCTCTCCCACAGCTTCCAGATCGTCCTGGTCCAGTCCAAGGTGATCAAGCAGGAGCTCGCCGCGCTGCCCGTCGAGGGCCCCGAGCGCGAGGCGCTGGACCGCGCCCTCGACACCATCGACATCACGGCCGGCAACGGGATGAGCATGCTGCGCCAGGAGCCCCTCAGCGGCACCGTGGTCGACTGACCCCGACCGCCCCGCGGCACGAACCCCCGCAGCACGACCCCCGCTCACCACCACCCGGAAGCCAGGTGCCCCCGCATGTCCCGCCCCGAGAACGTCCTGCGCGTCGCCACCGTCAACGTCAACGGCATCCGCGCCGCCTACAAGCGCGGCATGGCCGACTGGCTGGCGGGCCGTGACGTCGACATCCTGTGCCTGCAGGAGGTCCGGGCCCCCGACCGGATCGTCCGGGACCTGCTCGACGAGCAGGTGTGGGACGTCCACCACGCCGAGGCCGCCGACAAGGGCCGGGCGGGCGTGGCCGTGGCCACCCGCCGGGACGCCCGGGACGGGTCCCTGCTGCCCGTGCGGCGGCGCGACTCCATCGGCCACGAGCACTTCGAGACCGCGGGCCGGTGGGTCGAGACGGACCACGACCTGGCCGACGGCACCACGCTCACCGTGGTCTCGGCCTACGTCCACTCCGGGGAGGTCGGCACCCCCCGCCAGGACGACAAGTACCGCTTCCTCGACGTCATGAGCGAGCGGCTGCCCGAGCTCGCCCGCACGCGGGAGCACGTGCTCGTCGTCGGCGACCTCAACGTGGGGCACACCGAGCTCGACATCAAGAACTGGAAGGGCAACGTCAAGAACGCCGGCTTCCTGCCCGAGGAGCGCGCCTACTTCGACCGCTTCTTCGGCGAGCACGGGTACAAGGACGTCGCCCGGGAGCTGGCCGGACCGGTCCCCGGGCCGTACACGTGGTGGTCGTACCGCGGCAAGGCCTTCGACACCGACGCCGGGTGGCGCATCGACTACCACATGGCCACCCCGGGGCTCGCGGCCCGGGCGGTGACCGCCGCCGTGGACCGCGCCCCCAGCTACGACACCCGCTTCTCCGACCACGCGCCCGTGGTGGTCGACTACCAGCTCTGACCCGTTCGCCCGCTCCGCGCCCCCGCCGGCGCCCGCCCGATCGAAGGACCCCGCACCGTGACCCCTGAGCCCGTACCGTTCGACGTCCCCACCGCCTCCGGCAGACCCCGTGTCGTCTCGGGGGTGCAGCCCTCGGCGGACTCCCTGCACCTGGGCAACTACGTGGGGGCCATGCGCAACTGGGTGGACCTGCAGGACGACAACGAGTGCGTGTTCTTCGTGGCCGACCTGCACGCCATCACCGCCGAGCAGGACCCGGCCGCCCTGGCCCAGCGGACCCGTGTCACGGCGGCCCAGTACATCGCCGCGGGCATCGACCCCGAGCGCTCCACCCTGCTGGTGCAGTCCCACGTGCCCGAGCACGCCCAGCTGGCCTGGGCGCTCAACTGCATCACGGGCTTCGGCGAGGCGTCCCGGATGACGCAGTTCAAGGACAAGTCCGCCCGGCAGGGCGCCGAGAACGCCACGGTCGGCCTGTTCGCCTACCCGGTGCTCATGGCCGCCGACATCCTGATCTACCAGGCGCACCAGGTCCCGGTGGGGGAGGACCAGCGCCAGCACCTCGAGCTGACCCGCAACCTCGCCCAGCGCTTCAACACCCGCTTCGGGGACACGTTCGTGGTGCCGGACGCGAAGATCCTCGCCGAGTCCGCCAAGGTCTACGACCTGCAGAACCCCACCGCCAAGATGTCCAAGTCCGCCGCGTCCGAGAGCGGGCTGATCCGGCTGCTCGACCCGGCCAAGAAGAACGCGAAGAAGATCAAGTCCGCGGTCACCGACGACGGCACGGAGATCCGCTTCGACCGCGAGGCCAAGCCGGGCATCGCCAACCTGCTGACCGTGTACTCGGCGCTCACCGGCCGGCCCGTGGCCGACCTCGTGGCGGAGTACGAGGGGAAGCTCTACGGCCACCTCAAGGTGGGGCTGGCCGAGGTGGTCACCGAGACCCTGGACCCGATCCAGGCCCGCGCCCAGGAGCTGCTGGACGACCCCGCGGAGCTGGACCGCCTCCTCGCCCGGGGCGCCGAGAAGGGCCGCGAGATCACCGTCCGGACCCTGGCGGGGGTCTACGACCGGATGGGCTTCCTGCCGCGCCTGGGCGGGTCCGGGGGGCTGGGCTAGGCTGGGTCCCGTCCTGTGAGGAGTTGAGTTGACCCGAACGCAGCAGTCCCCCACCATCCGCCCCGGCCAGGTGTACGCGGGCGTGGTGATCGAGCTGCCCGAGCCCGTGGGCCGGGAGCTCCAGGACTGGCGCGCGTCCTTCGGGGACCCCGCCTCCTACGCCGTGCCGGCGCACATCACGCTGATGATCGCCCCGCAGGCGGAGCGCTGGGCGGACGTCGTGCAGCGGGTCGGGGCCGTGGCCCGCGAGTGGGAGCCGTTCCGGGTGGAGATCAACGGCACCGGCACGTTCCGCCCCGTGAGCCCGGTGGTCTACCTGCGCATCCAGGAGGGCGAGGAGCAGTGCCGCGCGCTGCACGACGCCCTGCACGAGGAGCACCTCGTCTCGGCGTCCCCCTTCGAGTTCCACCCCCACGTCACGATCGCCCAGGCCGTGGAGGAGGAGGACCTCGACCGCGCCCAGGAGATGCTGCGGACCTACCGCGCCGGGTTCCTCGTGGACCGGATCGGTCTCTACGAGCTCGACGGCCGGGGCGTCTGGCGGATCCGCGAGGAGTTCCCCTTCACGGGGCGCGACCGCGACCGGCGCTGAGCCGCCCGGCCATGAGCACCCGCGCCGGCCCCCGCACCGGCCCTGCCCCCGAGCTGCCGCCGCGCGCGATCGACCGCCACGGCATGCGGCGCGAGGCCCTGCGCCAGCGGGCGCTGCTGCGCGAGAAGCGGGCCGCCGGCGCCGGCGCCCTAGGGCTGGCCGGCTCGGTGCTCGCCGTGGCGCTCGCCGAGACCTACCGGCGAATGCCGGTCCGGGTGGTCCTGCACTACCTCTTCCACGGCGGGCCCCTCATGGCGGCGGGCCTGTCCTTCGTGCTGATCTTCGCGTCCACCGCCCTGCTGGTGATGGGCTTCTCCGTGATCGGCGTGTTCCTCGGCAACGACCCCCTGGTGCGCGACGCCGTGGTGGAGGCCGTGACCGAGCGCGTCCCCGGCCTGCTGGACACCGGGGACGGGGGAGTGGTCCCCCTCGAGCTGCTCGAGGACACCCGGCCCTTCACCCTGGCCACGGTGATCGGCGGCGCGGTCCTGTTCTTCTCCGGCTGGCGCTGGGTCTCCGGGGTGCGGCTCGCGTTCCGCCGGCTCTTCGAGGTGCCTCCCGCGCAGGGCCTGCCCATCGCGGCCGTGCCGCGGGACCTGCTGGGGCTGCTGCTGCTGGGCGTGCTGCTCGCCCTCTCGGTCGTGGCCAACGGCGCGGCCTCGGGCCTCCTGGGCTTCCTGCTGGACACCGCCGGGGAGCTCGGCTGGGGCAGCGGCCCCGACTGGCTGCGCACCGGGCTGACCTGGGCGCTGAGCACCCTGCTCGTCGTCGTGCTGGACGCCCTGTTCGCCCTCGAGCTCGTGCGGGGCGTGGCCGGGCTGCGGATCACCCGCCGTGCCCTGGCCGTCACCGTGCTCGCCGCGGCGGCCGGCAGCTTCGCGCTGCGCTACATCGGGGGCACGGTGGTCGCCGGGGCCACCACCAACCCGTACCTGCTCTCGGTCGCCCTCGTGGTGGGCGTGCTCCTGTGGTTCTACCTGTTCAACCAGATCCTGCTGTTCTCGGCGGCGATCGGGGCGATCGTGCACGCGGACCAGCGCGGCGGGCGGGTGCACCCCGACGGCGAGAACGTGGCGATCACCGTGGTGCCCATGGCCACCCTGACCGGGCGCCGCTGAGCCGCCGCCGCGCACGGACGACGGCGGCCCGCCCCCTGCCGTGCAGGGGACGGGCCGCGGCGGCCTGGGGGCACGCTCACATGGAGCGGCTCAGGATGGCGTTCTTGACCTCGGCGATGGCCTTCGTGACCTGGATGCCGCGCGGGCACGCCTCGGTGCAGTTGAAGGTCGTGCGGCAGCGCCACACGCCCTCCTTGTCGTTGAGGATCTCCAGGCGCAGGTCCCCCGCGTCGTCGCGGGAGTCGAAGATGAACCGGTGCGCGTTGACGATCGCCGCCGGACCGAAGTACTGGCCGTCGGTCCAGAACACGGGGCAGGACGACGTGCACGCGGCGCACAGGATGCACTTGGTGGTGTCGTCGAAGCGCGCCCGGTCCTCCTGGGACTGGTAGCGCTCCATGGTCGGCTCGTTGCCGCCGGCCACGAGGAACGGCATGATCTCGCGGTAGGACTGGAAGAACGGCTCCATGTCCACGATCAGGTCCTTCTCGCACGGCAGGCCCTTGATGGGCTCCACCGTGACGGGCTTGGACAGGTCGAGGTCCTTGAGCAGCACCTTGCAGGCGAGGCGGTTCTGGCCGTTGATGCGCATGGCGTCCGAGCCGCACACGCCGTGCGCGCAGGAGCGGCGGAAGGACAGCGAGCCGTCGATCTCCCACTTCACCTTGTGCAGGGCGTCCAGCACACGGTCGGTGCCGTACATGGTGAGCTTGTACTCGTCCCAGCGGACCTCGTCGGAGACCTCCGGGTTGTAGCGGCGGATCTGCAGGGTGAGGTCGAAGGTCGGGATCTCGTCGCTGGCCTGCTGCTCCTCGGGCAGGTCCACGCGCGCGGCGGGCTCCCCGCCCTCGGCGTTCTCGGCGGCGGGGTCCACGGCCGGGGCCGCGGCCTCGTCGCGCTCGTCGACCGACCCGGCGTCCGCGTCGGTCTTGTAGCCGGCGCGGTCGTCCTGGGCGTGGCCCGGGGCGTGGCCGTGCTCGGGGGCGCGGTCCTGGGGGTCGTCGTCGCGGCCGTCCTCGGGCCGGTCGGGAGTGTGTGCGGTAGACATCAGTACTTACGCTCCATGGGCTCGTAGCGGGTGAAGATGACGGGCTTCGTCTCCTGCCGGATCCCCGCGGTGGGGGAGGAGGGGTCGAGGTAGACCATCGAGTGCTTCATGAAGTTGGCGTCGTCGCGCTCCGGGAAGTCCTCCCGGAAGTGCCCGCCGCGGGACTCGGTGCGGTGCAGGGCGGCCACGGTCATGACCTTCGCGAGCTGCAGGAGGAAGCCGAGCTCCACGGCCTCCAGCAGGTCCAGGTTGAAGCGCTTGCCCTTGTCCTGGATGGAGATGTTCGCGTACCGGGCCTCGAGGGCGGCGATGTCGTCCAGCGCCGTCTGCAGGGTGTCGGCGGTGCGGAACACCTGGACGTTGAGGTCCATGGTGTCCTGCAGGTCCTTGCGGATCGCGGCGACCTTCTCGGTGCCGGTGCCGTTGCGGGCGTTGTCGAGCAGCGCCACGGTGCTGTCCAGGGCGGTGTCCGGCACGGGCACGAACTCGGCCCGCTGCGCGTACTCGGCGGCGTAGATGCCGGCGCGCTTGCCGAACACGTTGATGTCCAGCAGCGAGTTGGTGCCCAGGCGGTTGGAGCCGTGCACGGACACGCAGGCGACCTCGCCGGCGGCGTACAGGCCCGGGACCACGTTCTCGTTGTCCTGGAGCACCTCGGCCTTGATGTTGGTCGGGATGCCGCCCATGGCGTAGTGGCAGGTCGGGAACACCGGGACGGGCTCGGTGTAGGGCTCCACGCCCAGGTACGTGCGGGCGAACTCCGTGATGTCGGGCAGCTTCGCGTCGATGTGGGCCGGCTCGAGGTGGGTGAGGTCGAGCAGGACGTAGTCCTTGTTCGGCCCGGCGCCGCGGCCCTCGCGCACCTCGTTGGCCATGGAGCGGGCCACGATGTCGCGGGGGGCGAGGTCCTTGATGGTCGGGGCGTAGCGCTCCATGAACCGCTCGCCGTCGGCGTTGCGCAGGATCCCGCCCTCGCCGCGGGCGGCCTCGGAGACGAGGATGCCCAGCCCGGCCAGGCCGGTGGGGTGGAACTGGATGAACTCCATGTCCTCGAGGGGCAGGCCGTTGCGGAACGCGATGGCCATGCCGTCGCCGGTGAGCGTGTGGGCGTTGGAGGTCGTCTTGTAGACCTTGCCCGCCCCGCCGGAGGCGAAGACCACGGACTTGGCCTGGAAGACGTGCAGCTCCCCGGAGGCGAGGTCGTAGGAGACGACGCCGGCGACGCGGCGCTGGCCGTCGACCTCGGTCATGATCAGGTCCAGGACGTAGTACTCGTTGAAGAACTCCACGTTGTGCTTGATGCAGTTCTGGTACAGCGTCTGGAGGATCATGTGGCCGGTGCGGTCCGCGGCGTAGCAGGCGCGGCGCACGGGGGCCTTGCCGTGGTCGCGGGTGTGGCCGCCGAAGCGTCGCTGGTCGATCTTGCCCTCGGGGGTGCGGTTGAACGGCAGGCCCATCTTCTCGAGGTCGAGGACGGCGTCGATGGCCTCCTTGGCCATCACCTCGGCGGCGTCCTGGTCGACCAGGTAGTCACCGCCCTTGATGGTGTCGAACGTGTGCCACTCCCAGTTGTCCTCCTCGACGTTGGCGAGGGCCGCGCACATGCCGCCCTGCGCCGCGCCGGTGTGGGACCGCGTGGGGTACAGCTTGGTCAGTACGGCAGTGCGGGAGCGCTGACCGGCCTCGATGGCGGCGCGCATACCGGCACCACCGGCGCCGATGATGACCACGTCGTACTTGTGAACCTGCATACCGGTTGTTCTTTCTGTTGGGTGTTCCGTCGGATGTGCTGGGGCCCGGTCGCCTGTGACCGGACGGCGGAGACGGCCCGCCGCGGGGCGGGCCGTCTCCGGCAGGGATCAGCCCGCGGTGCAGAAGCTCGCGAGCAGCGCGGGGTCCGCGCCGGCCGGGCAGGGCTCGAAGGTGAAGATGACGAGGGTGCCGAGCAGGATCACGAAGGCGGACGTGGTGAAGAGGAAGACCTTCAGCCAGAACCGGGTCCGGTCCTTCTCCGCGTAGTCGTCGATGATCACGCGCAGCCCGTTCGTGCCGTGCAGCATCGCCAGCCACAGCAGGAGCATGTCGAAGACCTGCCAGAACGGGCTGGCCCACTTGCCGGCCACGAACGCGAAGTCGACGGCGTTCACGCCGCCCTCCGGGCCCACGAGGTTGACCCAGAGGTGGACGAAGACGAGCACCAGCAGGATCACGCCGGACAGGCGCATGAACAGCCACGCGAACATCTCGAAGTTGTTGCGGCGGGACGAGGAGCGGTTGTACTTGATGCCGTTGACCTCGAGGTCCTTGCTCCGGGGGACCGAGATGCTTGCCTTGAGCGGAGTGCTCATAGTGATTAACCCCCGAAGACGTGGGACAGGTGACGGATGAGGAAGGGGATCATGACGACGACCCACAGGGCCAGGACGCCCCAGAGCATCTGCTTCTGGTACTTGGTGCCGCTGGACCAGAAGTCGACCATGATGATGCGCAGGCCGTTGAAGGCGTGGTAGACGATGGCCGCCACGAGGCCGGCCTCGCCCAGGCCCATGACCGGGTTCTTGTAGGTCGCCATGACCGCGTTGTAGGCCTCGGGGGAGACCCGCACGAGCGCCGTGTCCAGGACGTGGACCAAGAGAAAGAAGAAGATGGCCACGCCGGTGATGCGATGGGCCACCCAGGACCACTGGCCATGAGCCTGGCCGCGGTACAGGGTGCCCTTGGATGTCTTCGCCACTGAAAAACCTCCCTGAGTCGCTCGCCGTCGTGCGCTCTAGAAATGTTCGGGAATTCGCACTGCGCACGACGTGAGCGGAGCCCTCCGGCTCTGTGTCGGATGATGCGCGAGTTCCCTCCCACGATACCAGCACGACCGGTGTTTACTGACAGGCTGTCCCGCACGGGCGCACGGGTTCCGCCGCGCGCGCACGTCGTTTTCCGCGGGCTCCCGGGCGACGTCGTATGGTGTTCTCCGTGACCTCCCCACTCGCGCACTTCCACCCCTTCATCCCTGCCGGAGGGGTGGGCTCCCGGCTGTGGCCCCTCTCCCGGGCCGACGCCCCCAAGTTCCTGCTCGACCTCACCGGCTCCGGCTCCTCCCTGCTCCGCGCCACGTACGACCGGCTCGCGGGCCTGGGCGACGGCCCGGTCATGGTCGTGACCGGGCGCACGCACGCGGCCGCGGTCTGCCGCCAGCTCCCGGAGCTCTCCACCGGCGACCTCGTGCTCGAGCCGTCCCCGAAGGACTCGGCGGCGGCCATCGGCCTGGCCTGCATGCTCGTCCAGCGCCGCGACCCCGAGGCGATCATCGGGTCCTTCGCGGCCGACCACGTGATCGAGCCCGCCGGCGCCTTCCAGGACGTGGTCCGGGAGGCCGTGGCCGCGGCGGCCTCGGGGCGGATCGTGACGATCGGGATCCCGCCGAGCTCCCCGGCCACTGGCTTCGGCTACATCCGGGCCGGCGCCCAGCTCGGGCTGCCGGACGCGCCCCACGCCCTGCAGGTCGAGGAGTTCGTCGAGAAGCCCGACGAGGACACCGCCCGGCACTACGTGGCGAGCGGCAACTACACGTGGAACGCCGGGATGTTCGTGGCGCCCGCGTCCCTGATGCTGCGCCACCTCGCCGCGAGCCAGCCGGAGCTGCACGCGGGGCTCACCGAGATCGCCGACGCCTGGGGCACGCCCGCCCAGGACGAGGTGGTGGACCGGGTGTGGCCCGGGCTGCCCAAGATCGCGATCGACTACGCCGTGGCCGAGCCCGCGGCGGCCGCCGGGGACGTGGCCATGGTCCCGGCGAGCTTCACCTGGGACGACGTCGGGGACTTCGCCGCGATCCGGCGGCTCAACCACGTCGACCCCGAGACCGACCCCGACGTCACGGTCCTCGGCGACAACAGCCGGGTGCTCTCCGACAGCTCCAGCGGCATCGTCGTCTCGGACACGGGCCGGCTGATCGCGCTGATCGGGGTCGAGGACATCGTCGTCGTCGACACCCACGACGCGCTGCTGGTGACCACCCGGGAGCACGCCCAGCGCGTCAAGGACGCGGTGGCCTCCCTCAAGCAGAGCGGCAACACGGACGTCCTGTGAGCGTCGGGAGCGGCGCGCGCCCGGGAGTAGTCTGGACAGATGCCTGACGCGCCATCCTCCGCCGCGGCCCTGGAGGCCGGCCTCCCGCCCGCCATCGGCCCCCTGCTCAAGCGCTACCTGCCCGACCTGATCGCCTTCCGGCGGGACCTGCACCGCCACCCGGAGCTGTCCTACCAGGAGTTCCGCACCACGGACCGGATCGTGGGCGCCCTGGAGAACATGGGCCTGTCCCCGGTGCGGCTCTCGGACACCGGGTGCTACGTGGACATCGGGCACGGCCCGATCGGCGTGGGCCTGCGGGCGGACATCGACGCGCTGCCGATCCAGGAGGGCACGGGCCTCGAGTACTCCTCCGTCAACGACGGCGTGGCGCACTCCTGCGGGCACGACATCCACGCCACGGTGATGGTGGGCGTGGCCAAGGTGCTCGCGGACCTGCACCGGACCGCACACATCGCCGGGACCGTGCGGATCGTCTTCCAGCCCGCCGAGGAGCAGCTGCCCGGCGGCGCCCTCACCGTGCTGCGCCAGGGCGTCCTCGAGGGCGTGCCCCGGATGTTCGCCCTGCACTGCGAGCCCAAGGTCGACGTCGGCCAGGTCGGCACCCGGATCGGCGCGATCACGTCCGCCTCCGACACCGTGCGCATCGAGTTCACCGGCCGCGGCGGGCACACCTCCCGCCCCCACCTCACGCAGGACCTCGTCTACGCGATGGCCCAGATCGCCGTCAACGTCCCGGCCGTGCTCTCCCGGCGGATCGACGTGCGCTCCGGCGTGGCCGTGGTGTGGGGCCAGATGCACGCCGGCGTGGCGCCCAACGCCATCCCCGCCACCGGGTTCATGTCCGGGACGATGCGCTGCCTCGACGCCGACGCCTGGCACCGGGCGGGCACGCTGCTCGACGAGGTCGTGCACCAGGTGGCCGCGCCCTACGGGGTGGACGTGGAGCTGGAGCACATCCGCGGCGTCCCTCCCGTGGTCAACGGGGAGGTGGAGACCACCCTCATCGAGAACGCCGCCCGCGCCGAGCTCGGCGAGGACGCGGTGGTGCTGGTGCACCAGTCGATGGGCGGGGAGGACTTCGCGTGGTTCCTCCAGGAGGTGCCCGGGGCGATGATGCGGCTGGGCACGCGCACGCGGGGCGGGCACACCTACGACCTGCACCAGTCGGACTACGTGGCGGACGAGGCCGCGATCGGCTGCGGCATCCAGGTCATGACCAACACGGCCCTGCGCGCCATCCGGCTGCACTCCCGGCAGACACGGCCGGACGTCACCACGAATTAACGCGGGCCTCCGGCGCCCCGCCACTACCCGTGGGTAGAGTGGCACCACGTCGCGCTTGCCGCGTGACCGGGATCACCGCCCGGCCGCGCCCGTCTCCTGGAGGAACCATGACCTTCCCGCCCCGGACGTCCCGAGGAACCCGCCCGCTCTCCGCCGCCGCGCTGCTCGGCGCCTCCGCCCTCGTGCTCGCCGGCTGCGGCGCGGCCCCCGAGGAGGGCGGCGAGGCGCAGGAGCAGGCCACCGACTTCACCGGCTGCATCGTCTCCGACTCCGGCGGGTTCCAGGACCGCTCCTTCAACCAGAACTCCTACGAGGGCCTGCAGGCCGTCGAGGAGTCCATGGGCATCGAGGTCAACCAGGCCGAGTCCCAGGCCGAGACCGACTTCGAGCCCAACCTGACGTCCATGGTGCAGTCCGGGTGCGACCTCACGCTGTCCGTGGGCTTCCTCCTCGCCGACGCCACCCGGGCCGTGGCCGAGGCCAACCCCGAGTCCAACTTCGCGATCGTCGACGACGCCTCGATCGAGCTCGACAACGTCAAGCCGCTCGTCTACAACACGGCCGAGGCCGCGTTCCTCGCCGGCTACGTGGCGGCGGGCAGCACCCAGAGCGGGACCGTGGCGACCTACGGCGGCATGGACATCCCCACCGTGACGGTGTTCATGGACGGCTTCGCCGACGGTATCGACCACTACAACGAGACCAAGGGCGAGGACGTCCGGCTCCTGGGCTGGGACAAGGACTCCCAGGACGGCACCTTCGTCAACAGCTTCACCGACACCTCCGCGGCGAAGACCACCACGCAGAACTTCATCAACGAGGGCGCGGACATCGTGCTGCCCGTGGCCGGGCAGGCCGCCCTCGGCACCCTCGACGCCGTGGTCGAGGCCAACGGCGGGGGCGGCGACGAGGTCCGCTTCGTGTGGGTCGACGCCGACGGCTACGAGACCCTCGACCAGGGCCAGGAGTACCAGCTCACCTCGGTGCTCAAGCAGATGAGCACCTCCGTGCAGGACGTCGTCGAGTCGGCCGCCGAGGGCGAGTTCAGCAACGAGCCCTACGTCGGCACCCTCGAGAACGACGGCGTGGGCATCGCCCCGTTCCACGACCAGGAGGAGGCCGTGGGCGAGGAGCTCGCCGCCGAGGTCGAGCAGCTGCGCCAGGACATCATCGACGGCACGGTCACCGTCGAGTCCGAGAACTCGCCGCAGGCCTGATCCCGGACGACACCGACCACCGCACCCACCGCCGCCAGCGAGGGCCCCGGCCGCAGCTGGCGGCGGTGGCGTGCCCGCCCCGGGCCGGCGGACGGCCCAGGAGGAGGACCACCCCACCATGAAGCTGGAACTGCAGTCCATCACCAAGCGGTTCGGCTCCTTCGCGGCCAACGAGGACGTCGACCTCGTCGTGGAGCCCGGGCAGATCCACTGCCTCCTCGGCGAGAACGGGGCGGGCAAGTCCACCCTGATGAACGTCCTCTACGGCCTGTACCGGCCGAGCGGGGGGCGCATCCTGGTGGACGGCGCCGAGGTGTCCTTCCGGGGCCCGGGGGACGCCATGGCCGCCGGGATCGGCATGGTGCACCAGCACTTCATGCTGGTGCCGGTGTTCACCGTCGCGGAGAACGTGGCCCTCGGCGCGGAGAGCACCCGCGGCGGCACCCTCGACCTCGAGACCACCCGCCGCCGGATCCGGGAGATCTCCCAGCGCTACGGCTTCCACGTGGACCCGGACGCCGTGGTCGAGGACCTGCCCGTGGGCGTGCAGCAGCGCGTCGAGATCATCAAGGCCCTCGTGCGGGAGGCGCAGGTGCTCATCCTGGACGAGCCCACCGCGGTGCTCACGCCCCGGGAGACCGACGAGCTGCTCGAGATCATGCGCCAGCTGCGCGGGTCCGGGAAGTCGATCCTGTTCATCTCCCACAAGCTGCGGGAGGTCAAGGCGATCTCCGACGTCATCACGGTGATCCGCCGGGGCCGGGTGGTGGGCCAGACGTCCCCGGAGGCCTCGACCTCCGAGCTCGCGGCCCTCATGGTGGGCCGGGACGTGTCCCTGACCGTCGCCAAGGGCGAGGCCGAGCCGGGGGAGCGGGCCCTGCAGGTCTCCGGGCTCACCGTGGTCGCGGACAACGGCGTGAAGCTGCTCGACGACGTCGGGTTCGACGTGGCCCGCGGGGAGATCCTCGCGGTGGCCGGCGTGCAGGGCAACGGCCAGACGGAGCTGGCCGAGGCGATCCTCGGCCTGCGGGAGCGGGCCACCGGCTCGATCCGGCTGGGCGGCACGGAGCTGCTCGGGAAGTCCGTGCGCCAGGTCCTCGACGCCGGCGTGGGCTTCGTCCCGGAGGACCGCTCCACGGACGGGCTCGTGGGCCCGTTCACCGTCGCCGAGAACCTCGTGCTGGACCTCTACGGCGACGACCGCTTCTCCCGCGGCCCGTCCCTGCGGCTGGGCGAGGTCCAGGCCAACGCCCGCCGCGCCGTCGAGCAGTTCGACGTCCGCACCCCCTCCGTGGACGCCCCCGTGCAGACCCTCTCCGGCGGCAACCAGCAGAAGGTCGTCATCGCCCGGGAGCTCTCCCGGCCCCTCGAGCTCTTCCTCGCCTCCCAGCCCACCCGCGGGGTGGACGTGGGGTCCATCGAGTTCATCCACGAGCAGATCGTCGCCGAGCGGGACAAGGGCGTGGCCGTGCTCATCGTCTCGACCGAGCTCGACGAGGTGTACGCGCTCGCGGACCGGATCGCCGTGTTCTTCCACGGCCGGATCATGGGGATCGTGGGCCCCGACACCCCGCGCGACGTCCTGGGCCAGATGATGGCAGGGGCCACCGCCGAGGAGCTCGGCGCGGCCGGCGTCCGGCCCGACGGCGCGCGGCGGACCGGGGCGCAGCCGGCCGTCCCCCCGCAGACCGGCGCCCCACCGACCGATGCCCCGCAGGCCGGCGCCCCGCAGGCCACGGCGCAGCACCCGAAGGAGCAGGCATGAGTGCCACCGGAGCGGCCCCCGCGGCCGCCGACCAGCAGAAGGCGCCGCCGCCCACAGCCGTCGCCCCCGGGAGCTCCCGGCGGGACTGGACCGGCTCCGCGGTGCAGTCCGTGCTCGCGATCGTCGCCGCCCTGCTCCTGGGCGGGCTCCTCATCGCCCTGACCGACGACCGGGTGGCCGACGCCGCGAGCTACCTCTTCGCCCGCCCCGGGGACACGCTCGCGGCCATGTGGGCCGCCGCGTCCTCCGCCTACGAGGCGATGTTCTACGGCGCCGTCTACAACCCGAACGGCAGCACGTTCGCGCAGCGGGTCTACCCGCTCGCGGAGACCCTCACCGTGGCCACGCCGCTGATCCTGGCTGGGCTCGGGGTGGCCGTGGCCTTCCAGGCCGGGCTGTTCAACATCGGCGCCCAGGGGCAGCTGCTGATCGGCGCGGCGCTGGCCGCCTGGGTCGGCTTCTCCTGGCAGCTGCCGGTGGGCGTGCACCTGCTCGCCGTGATCCTCGCCGGGGCCCTCGGCGGCGCGCTGTGGGGGGCGGTCGTGGGCGTGCTCAAGGCCCGCACCGGCGCCCACGAGGTGATCCTGACGATCATGCTCAACTACATCGCGCTCAACCTCGTCGCCTGGCTGCTCACCCGCCCGGCGTTCCTGCGCCCGGGCTCCTCGAACCCCGTCAGCCCCCAGGTCGCGGACACCGCGATGTTCCCCAAGCTGCTGGGCGAGCAGTTCCGGCTGCACTGGGGGTTCGTGCTCGCGGTCCTCGCCACGGTGTTCGTCGCCTGGCTGCTCAAGCGCTCCACGATCGGCTTCGAGCTGCGGGCCGTGGGCGCCAACCCGCGCGCGGCCCGGACCGCCGGCATCTCGGTCACGCGCGGCTTCGTCGTCGTCATGGTCCTCGCGGGCGCCCTCGCGGGACTCGCGGGCGTGGCCCAGATCTCCGGCACCGAGCGCGCGCTGACCGCGGGCGTCGCCGCGTCCTTCGGCTTCGACGCGATCACGGTGGCCCTGCTGGGCCGGTCGAAGCCGTGGGGCACGTTCTTCGCGGGCCTGCTCTACGGCGGGTTCCGCGCCGGCGGCGTCACCATGCAGTCGATGACCGGCACGAACATCGACATCGTCCTGGTCGTGCAGTCCCTGATCGTCCTGTTCATCGCCCTGCCGCCGCTGGTGCGGACCGGGCAGGACCGGGTCCGCTCCCGCCGCGGCGGGAGCGCCACCACCACGGCCGCCACCGCGACCGCCACCGCGACCGCCACCGAGGGAGGCCGGGCATGAGCTCGCAGCATCCGGAACCGCGCCCCGAGCAGGCGCCCTGGGACTCCGGCGGCCCGGCCGGCGGTCCGTCCGGCGGCACCGCCGCGACGACCCTGCCCCCGCCGGCCGAGGCGGAGCTGTCCACGACCGCGGCCAACGAGGTCGTGGGCGTCACCAGCTGGCGCACCCCGGTGGTCCTCGGCCTCCTGAGCCTCGTGGCCCTGCTGCTGTTCGGGCTCAACGCCCCGGACAACACGGTGAGCTTCCGCGTCTCGGAGGCCGGCGACCTCTTCCGCGTGCCGGACCTCGTGGTGCACGGCGTGCTGTGGGGCTGGGTCACCGTGGCCGTGCTCGCCGGGCTGACGGTCCTCGCGGTCCTGCGCGCCCGGGCCGGGGCGCACCTGCCCCGGTGGGCGGTGCTCGTGTTCGGCTTCTTCTTCGTCAGCGGCTTCCTCGTGTGGGTCGTGGGCAGCGCGCGCAGCCCGGACGTGTCCCTGTCCGGGCTGCTGGCCGGGTCCGTGGCCCTGGCCATCCCGCTGATCTTCGGCTCCCTGGGCGGCCTGCTGTGCGAGCGCTCCGGCGTGATCAACATCGCGATCGAGGGCCAGCTGCTGTTCGGCGCGTTCTCCGCGGCCGTGGCCGGCTCCCTCTCCGGCAGCGCCTGGGTGGGGCTGCTCGCCGCCGTGCTGGGGGCCGGGCTCGTCTCGCTCGTCCTGGCGGTCTTCTCGATCACCTACCGGGTCAACCAGGTGATCGTGGGCGTGGTGCTCAACGTGCTCGTGTCCGGGCTGACCGGCTTCCTCTTCGCCACGGTGCTGGAGTCGGACCCGGGCGTGTTCAACTCCCCGCCGCGGCTGCCGCGCTTCGCCGTGCCCGTGCTCTCGGAGATCCCCCTGATCGGGCCGATCGTCTTCGACCAGTCCGTGATCGGCTACCTGATGTACGCCGCGGTGGCGCTCGTGTGGTTCGCGCTCTACCGGACGCGCTGGGGGCTGCGCACCCGGTCCGTGGGGGAGCACCCCAAGGCCGCGGACACCCTGGGCGTGAAGGTCAACGCCCTGCGCTTCCGCAACGTGCTGCTCGGCGGGATGGTCGCCGGTCTCGGCGGCGCCTTCTACACGCTGGTCTCCGTCTCCGCGTTCACCCGGGACATGACCTCCGGCGCCGGCTACATCGCGCTGGCCGCCCTGATCTTCGGCCGCTGGAACCCGGTCGGGGCACTGCTCGCGTCCCTGCTGTTCGGCTTCGCGTCCAACCTGCAGTCGATCCTGTCCTTCCTGGGCACGCCCGTGCCCAGCCAGTTCCTGGCCATGCTCCCGTACGTCGTCACGATCCTGGCCGTGGCCGGGCTCGTGGGGGTCTCCCGCGGTCCCGCGGCCATCGGCAAGCCCTACACCAAGGAGTGAGCGCCCCGTGAACGAGCCCCTGCGCCCCGGCGGCGAGGCGACCGACGACGGGCCCCGGATCGACTGGGACCGACTGCGGGAGGCGGCCGTGGCCGCCCGCGAGCACGCCTACGTCCCGTACTCGCGCTTCCCCGTGGGCGCGGCAGCCCTCACCGAGGACGGGCGGGTGGTCTCCGGGTGCAACGTGGAGAACGCCTCCTACGGCCTGACCCTGTGCGCCGAGTGCGCCCTGGTGTCCGCGCTGCACATGTCCGGCGGCGGGCGGCTCGTCGCGTTCGTGTGCGTGGACGGGAACGGCGACGTCCTCATGCCCTGCGGACGGTGCCGGCAGCTGCTGCACGAGCACCGCGCGCCCGGCCTGCGGCTGCTCACCGTCTCCGGGGTGCGCACCATGGCCGAGGTGCTGCCCGACGCCTTCGGCCCCGAGAACCTCTAGTCCCCGAAAGGACCCCACATGACCGAGCAGTTCGACGCCGTGGACGTCATCCGGACCAAGCGCGACGGCGGTGCCCTCTCGCCCGGGCAGATCGCGTGGGTCCTGGACGCCTACACCCGCGGTGTCGTGGCCGAGGAGCAGATGAGCGCCCTGGCCATGGCGATCTTCCTGCGGGGCATGGACCGGGACGAGATCGCGGCCTGGACGCGGGCGATGATCGCCTCGGGCGAGCGGATGGACTTCTCCGCGCTCGTGCGCTCCGGGGCGCGCTCGGCCACCGCGGACAAGCACTCGACCGGCGGGGTGGGGGACAAGATCACGCTGCCGCTGGCCCCGCTCGTGGCCGTGTACGGCGTGGCCGTCCCGCAGCTGTCCGGGCGCGGCCTCGGCCACACCGGCGGCACCCTGGACAAGCTCGAGTCCATCCCCGGCTGGCGGGCGGCCCTGTCCAACGAGGAGATGCTGGCCCAGCTGCGGGACGTGGGCGCGGTGATCTGCGCCGCGGGCTCCGGCCTGGCGCCCGCGGACAAGAAGCTCTACGCGCTGCGGGACGTCACCGGGACGGTCGAGTCGATCCCGCTCATCGCGTCCTCCATCATGTCCAAGAAGATCGCCGAGGGCACCCAGTCCCTCGTGCTCGACGTCAAGGTGGGCTCCGGGGCGTTCATGAAGGACCTGGCCTCCGCCCGCGAGCTGGCCCGCACGATGGTCGACCTCGGCACCGGCGCCGGGGTCACGACCACCGCCCTGCTCACCGACATGTCCACGCCCCTCGGCCTGGCGGTCGGCAACGCCGTGGAGGTCCAGGAGTCCGTCGAGGTGCTCGCCGGCGGCGGCCCGGCCGACGTCGTGGAGCTCACCGTGGCGCTCGCCACGGAGATGCTCGCCGCGTCCGGGGTCCCGGACGCCGACCCGGCGGAGGCGCTGCGGGACGGCCGGGCCATGGACGTGTGGCGGGCCATGGTGGCCGCCCAGGGTGGCGACCCCGACGCCCCGCTGCCGCGGGCCCGGGAGTCCGAGACCGTGGTGGCCGAGGCCGACGGCGTGCTCGCCGAGCTCGACGCCCACCGGGTGGGGGTGGCCTCCTGGCGCCTCGGGGCGGGCCGCGCCCGGCGCGAGGACCCCGTCCAGGCCGGCGCCGGCGTGCTGCTGCACGCCAAGCCCGGGGACGCCGTCCGGGCCGGGCAGCCGCTGCTGACCCTGCTCACAGACACCCCCGAGCGCTTCGCACGGGCCCGGGAGGCCCTCGAGGGCGCCGCCGTGATCGCCCCGGAGGCGCCGGCGTCCCGGCCGGACCGCGCCGTGGTCCTGGAGACCGTGCGGTGATCGCCGGCCGCTGAAGCGCCGGGGCCGGATGCCGGGCCCGCCTATACTGCGGAGAGAACCAGCGCGAAACGAGAACCGAGGGCGTGCGCACACGCTCGGAAGGGTGGGTCCAGTTGGGTCTGCGAGGCATTTTCCGGAAGAACACCGAGGACAGCACACCGCGCCACGAGACCGGACGGCCCGAGCAGCCGGCCGGTCCGACCGCCGGCCCCGACACCTGGACCCGGGAAACGGGCCGGGACGGCGACCGGGGCACCGGTTCCCGGGGTCCGGACGGGCACGGTCACGAGGAGCACGGCCCGGAGGAGGTCCGGCCGCTGCCGGACCGCGGACCGCTGCCCTTCCTCGTGGACCGGCTGACGTCCCGGGGGGCCGACCGCGCCGTGCTCACGCTCGTCCAGCGCGGCAACACCATGACCCACCAGACCCAGCAGTCCGTGGGGGACGCCGACCCGTCCGTGGAGTCCGGCACCGTGGACCAGGACTCACCGCTCTTCGACCCCGTGGCCGACCTCTACAGCGAGGCCATGTCCTCGCCCCGCGGCGCGTGGCAGAACGCCCGCATCGAGGTGGGCCCGGAGCAGGACGGGGTCCGCCCCGTGGTGACGACCTACGGCTTCGCCGACGGCAGCGAGGACGTCCGCACCTGGCGGTCGGGGCGGCCCACGCCGGGCGCCGCTGCCGCGGGCACGCGGTCCACTGCGGAGACGAGCTCCGCCGAGGACCGGCCCGCCGGTGAGCGCCCCACCGGGGAGCGGTCCGACGACGAGCGCCGTCCCGCCGCATCGGAGCCGACGGGCCCGGCCGCGCAGCACTC
>NZ_PDDL01000289.1:0-463 GCF_020833785.1 Kocuria sp. CCUG 69068 | reverse complement strand
ATATTACTTTCCAAAATTATTTCAGGATGTTTTCTAAACTTTCAGGCATGACAGGCACGGCTCAAACCGAAGCCACAGAATTTTTAGAAATCTATAATTTAGAAGTGGTGTCTATCCCTACTAATCTAGCGATCAAGCGAAAAGATTTGAACGATCTGATTTATAAGAGTGAAAAAGAAAAATTTGACGCCGTGATCCTTAAGATTAAAGAATTACACGATAAGGGGCAGCCCGTTTTAGTTGGCACGGCCAGCATTGAAAAGAGTGAAACCTTGCACGCTTTACTCAAAAAAGAGCGCATCCCTCACACCGTTTTAAACGCCAAGCAACACACTAAAGAAGCTGAAATCATCAAAGACGCCGGGCTTAAGGGGGCGGTTACGATTGCGACTAACATGGCAGGCAGGGGCGTTGATATTAAACTCACCGATGAGGTTAAAGAACTTGGGGGGCTGTATATCAT
>NZ_PDDL01000288.1:0-465 GCF_020833785.1 Kocuria sp. CCUG 69068 | reverse complement strand
CCGCGGCGGCTCCCGAGCGCCCGTCCGCCCGGGAGGACAGCGGACCGGAGCGGCCTACCGGACGGGAGGCGCCCGCCGCAGCGGAGCGTCCTGACGCGCCGCGGCAGGACGCCGCGGCGCAGGCGCCCCGCCAGGACACGCCCCGGGCGGGCGAGCAGGGCGGCAACGAGATCGACCTGCTGCGGGCCTCCTGGCCGGAGATCGTCAACGCCCTCGCGGACATCCGCCGCGTCGCGTGGTTCACGGTCCAGCGCGGCACCCCGCAGTCCTTCGACGGCAAGGTGCTGCGCATCATGTTCGACGCCGAGGGCGACCTCATGAACTTCCCGCGCTTCGAGGACGACCTGCGGCAGGCGGTCCAGCAGATCCTCGGCATCGACTGCCGTGCGGAGGCCGTCCCGCCGGGCGGCGGCGGGCACGGCCGGGGCGGTGGCGGCGGCGGAGCCCCGCGCGGCCCGGAGCCGT
>NZ_PDDL01000287.1:0-472 GCF_020833785.1 Kocuria sp. CCUG 69068 | reverse complement strand
AGCGATAACTATTGCTGGACCCACCACTCGGACAGAGGAGCACCTCGACCACTACGGGTCGGTTGCCCGCGGTCTTCTCGATAGGGCCGGCTTCGGACTGGCTACCCCGACTGCCTGAGGAAGCTCCGCTCAGCGCACCTCGATGTCGTAGCCGTAGCCCTGCTCGGTGAGGAAGCGGCGACGCTGGGCGGCGAAGTGCTCGTCGACGGTGTCGGCGGCGACGACCGTGTAGAAGGTCGCCGAGCCCGAATCCTCCTTCGGCCGCAGGATCCGGCCCAGGCGCTGAGCCTCCTCCTGCCGCGACCCGAAGGCTCCGGAGACCTGGATCGCCACCGAGGCGGCCGGCAGGTCCACGGAGAAGTTCGCCACCTTCGAGACCACGAGTACCGGGATCGTCCCCGCGCGGAAGTCCCGGAAGAGCTCCTGCCGCCGCGACTCCGGGGTCTGCCCGGTGAGCACCGGGGCATCGAGT
>NZ_PDDL01000286.1:0-473 GCF_020833785.1 Kocuria sp. CCUG 69068 | reverse complement strand
GGTGTCCGAAGCCGACACCAAGGCGCTGCGCACCCTGCTCGGGCGCAACCACTCGACCAACTCCTGACTCAGGTCGGTCACCGCCATGACCATCGTGGGATCGATCCTTGCGGTCCTCGCTTTTCTGCTCGCGTGGCCGATTCCGTCTGCCCTCTCGCGTTTCCGCGGCGACCCGATCTCCGAGGTCGTCCTCTGGCAGTCGGTCGGACTCTCCGGTGGTCTCTCCCTCATCGGCACCGCCCTGGCTTTCGCGGTCTCCCCCTCGTCCTCGAGTCTCCCCCAGGGCCTATGGCAGCTCGTGCGCGGCGAGTCCCACACCGAACTCTCCATTCTCGCCTGGGTCTTCCTCGTCATCGCGCTCCTGCTCATCGGTCGGCTCCTGGGATGCCTGGCCCTGACCTTCTACACCGCCCGCAGGACCCGGCTGCGCCATGACGAGATCCTGCACCTGCTCAGCGAACCCTCGGCGACCC
>NZ_PDDL01000285.1:0-476 GCF_020833785.1 Kocuria sp. CCUG 69068 | reverse complement strand
CTCGCCGCCCGCCTGGACGTCTCCGCCCTGGACCCGAGGCTGCGCACGGTGCGGCTGCGGCTGGCCGTGGACGTGCAGAACCCGCTGCACGGCCCCGACGGGGCCGCGCACGTCTTCGCCCCGCAGAAGGGCGCGAACCGCGATGCCCGGCGCGAGCTGGACGCCGCGCTCCGGCGCTGGGCCGGGCTGCTGGCCGGTCTCGAGGGCGCCCGTCCGTTCCTGCTCCCGGGGGCCGGCGCCGCCGGCGGCTTCCCGTCCGGCTTCCTGGCCCTGACCCCGGCGACGCTCGAGCGCGGCTTCGACCTCGTGTCCTCCCTCGTGGGGCTCGAGGAGCAGCTCGAGGACGCGGACCTGCTCGTCGTCGGCGAGGGGTCGCTGGACGCCCAGTCGCTGCAGGGCAAGGCGCCGCTCGCCGCGGCCGCGCTGGCCGCGGCCCGGGGGGTGCCCGTCGTGGCCGTGGCCGGGCGGCTGGGCCT
>NZ_PDDL01000284.1:0-493 GCF_020833785.1 Kocuria sp. CCUG 69068 | reverse complement strand
GGGGATCGGCGGGGCGCTGCGCGCCCCGGCGCGGGCGGCCACCCTGGAGCGCCACGACTCCCCGCTCGTGGCCGGGCGCTGGTCAATGCTGCGCCCCGAGCCCCTCGACCCCACGCTGCGGGCGTCGGCCACCGCGGAGCTGCTCATGGACCGCTACGGCGTGGTGACCAAGGGCCCCGTGGCGGTCGAGGAGCTCCCCGGCGGCTTCGCCACCGTCTACAAGGTGCTCTCCACGCTCGAGGACACGGGCCGGGCCCGCCGCGGCTACTTCATCGAGGGCCTGGGCGCCGCCCAGTTCGCGCAGGCCGCCACGGTGGACCACCTGCGCACGTTCAGCACCGACGACCAGGTCCGCGCCGAGGAGCCCGTGGCGCTGGCGCTCGCCGCGACCGACCCCGCCAACCCCTACGGGGCGGCCCTCGAGTGGCCGGAGCCCGTGTCCGTGCCCGCCCCGGACGGCGGGGACGCGCCCGCGGGGCGGCACCGGCCCGGG
>NZ_PDDL01000283.1:0-451 GCF_020833785.1 Kocuria sp. CCUG 69068 | reverse complement strand
CGGGCCGGTCCTCGAGGGCGCAGGGGCGGACGGGGGACGCCCCGGCGGCCGGGGGCCCGCGGCTCCGGGCGCGGCGGGTCATCCGAACACCTCGGGCACGAGCCCCATCACGACCGGCAGGACGCCCCAGCAGACGAAGGCCGGCAGGGAGCACAGGCCCAGGGGCAGCACGAGCTGGACGGACAGCGACTCCGCGGCGCGCTCGGCCCGCCGGTAGGCGGCACGCCGGACCTGGGCGGCCTGCGAGCGCAGGCTCCGGGCCGACGGCGCCCCGGACGTCGCGGTGAACGTGAGCGCCTCGCGGTAGTCGGCCAGGTGCGTGGGCAGCTCGCCCGCCGAGGTCCACGCCGTGTGCCAGGGCAGCCCGAGCCGCAGCCGGGAGCCCACGCCTTCGAGGGCGGCGCCGGTGGCGTCCGTCCGGCACCCGCCCAGCACCGCCACGGCCTCCGCG
>NZ_PDDL01000282.1:0-496 GCF_020833785.1 Kocuria sp. CCUG 69068 | reverse complement strand
GACCTGCCCCCGCTCCTGGCCGCTGCCGGGATCCCCGCCGCGGTGTCCCCCGTGGCCTACGGGGAGATCCGCGGCGACCAGGCCCCCGCGGCGCCGGACGCGTTCCCCGCGCTCCGGGCGGCGCTCGCCCGGAACCGCCTCCAGCAGGCCCTCGACGCACCGGGGGCCGATCGCCGGGAGCTCGCCCGCCTGCTCACGGACGCCGAGGAGCGGATGCCGGCGGGCGCCAAGCTGGCCGGTGCGGGGCTGCTGAACTTCCGGGGGTTCCTGGCCGCGGACTGGCGGGCCCACGACTGGTGGTGGGGACGCCTCGACGCGGCGGCCGGGGTCGCCGGGTTCCTGCGCGGGCTGCCGGCGGCCGCTCCGGCGTCGCCCCCGACGTCTCCGACGACCCCAACGATACCGACGACCTCGACGACCCTGCCGGCCGCGCCCGGCGGTTCCCCGGCCGGGAGCAGCCCGACGGTCGACCCCGTCGTCGCCGGCCTGCAGGACG
>NZ_PDDL01000281.1:0-520 GCF_020833785.1 Kocuria sp. CCUG 69068 | reverse complement strand
GCCCGGCGGCACGGCGCCGGGCGCGCACCCCTCCCCCGCTCCCGGGGGGCACGCGGCACCGGAGCCCGGCGGAGTCCGCGCCGAGGACGGCCGTGCCGGAGACGCCCGCGCAGAGGACGGCGGTGCGGGGAACGACCGTGCAGGAGGTGACCGTGCAGAAGGTGACCGTGCAGGGGATGCCCGCCCGGAGGCGGCCCCCGGCACGCCCTCGGGTGCGGACTCGAACCCCGGCTCGGACCGGGACCCGGACCCGGGGGAGCTCTCCGCCCTGGAACGCGCCTCCTTCGTCGGGCCCGGCCCCGCCGTGGCCCACCGTCCCGGCTCCGGAGCGCTGGTCCGGGACGGGGCCGCGCTGCGGGCGCAGGTCCTGGCGGGGCAGCAGCAGGTGACGCCCGGGACGCTCACGCGCATCTCGGTGGGTACCGTGACCCGGGTTCCCGCGCAGGACGCGACCGGGGACTCCTCCACCGCGTGGTGGGTCGGTGGGCTCGCGGCACTGGGCGCCGCGGCGGCCGGCGGC
>NZ_PDDL01000280.1:0-521 GCF_020833785.1 Kocuria sp. CCUG 69068 | reverse complement strand
GCTCGGGGGCGCCCGCCGCGACGGCGAGCGCACACGCCGCCTCGACCTCGTGGCCCCCGCCGGGCGGGTCCGCGCGGCGGTGCCGGACGTCCAGCAGCGACCCGGGGTAGTCCTCGCTCGTGGCGACCACGCGGTCGATCCCGGCGAGCCGGGCCAGCAGCGCCATGGGCAGGGGGCTCTGGTGGAAGGACGTGAACACCACGGCGAGGTCGTAGCCGCGGGCGGCGAGGGCGTCCACCAGGTCCTCGGTCGTCTCCCGGTCCACGGGCGGGGGCCGGAAGCCCGACCACGGCGCCGAGTACTCGAGGACCGCGTCCACGTCCGGCAGCAGGCGGGCGGCCGCGGCACCGGACGGGGAGGCCAGCAGGTCCACCGGGTTCCCCAGCCGGGCCAGGGCCCGCACCGCGGGCCCGGTCAGCAGGACGTCCCCGTCCGAGTCGAGGCGGACGGCGAGGGTGCGGCCCACGATCAGCCCCGGGCCCCGGCCGAGACCGGGCGGGCGTCGGGCCGGGCGGCCGTCC
>NZ_PDDL01000028.1:0-37431 GCF_020833785.1 Kocuria sp. CCUG 69068 | reverse complement strand
CTCTTCCGGCTCGTCACCGGGTGTCGGTGGGCTCACGTCCACCAGTGTCTCGATGTTCTCGCTCATGTCGACCCTCCAACCCCGAACGGGGTGATTGGGCCTCTTACACCGTTACTGCGATAGTCCCTGCGCCTGGGCCAACGGGGCACCCAGCTCCACCATCTCGGCAGCGGGAGCGGCGGTGGCCGCCTGCGGGGCCGCCAGCAGGGTGAGGACCGTGGTGCCGGTGGCCAGGGTGTGGGCAATCGTCGTCATGGGGGTGTGATCTTTCGTCGCAGGGAGCAGTCCGCCCCACCGTGCTGGTTCCCGGTAACCGGCGCCCCGCGAATACGTGACCACGCGCCGAATACTCAACAAAGCCTCCAGGGACGCTCTCTCGGCTGCAATGCTCCTGAGTGCCGTGCGGTTCTATACCCGTCCCGGCCGGTTGTTCGGGTCGGTGCCATTAGTTCCGTGTTGACCTGTCGTTAGTTTTTGTTCACCCGCCCGGCGGACGGTAGGGGTGTCCCCCGACGATCCACTGATTTCTGAGGTGCACCTCCATGTCCACTCCTGTTTCCCGCCGCGGTTTCCTGGGCGCCGGTGCCGGTGCTGCCGCCCTGGGCTTCGCCTTCGCCGGCGCCGGCAGTCTCGCCCCCTTCGCCCGCCCGGCCAACGCCGCCACCCGCAACGCCGTGGGCTACGGCACCCTGGTGTCCGACCCCAAGGGCATCCTTGCCCTGCCCGAAGGCTTTTCCTACAAGCTGTTGGCCCGTTCCGGGCAGACGCCCACGGCCGAGGGCACCCATCCCTCCGACCCTGATGGTATGGGTGTTTTCGAGGCTCCCGATGGCGGGTCCGTGCTGATCTGCAACCACGAGAACAGCGGCAAGGAGCCCCACCCGGTGCCGGTCGTGGAGGGCCTCACCTACGACCCCGGAGCGATCGGCGGGACCTCCACGATCGTGGTGGACGCTGAGGGCAACCGGATCAGCCAGTACACCTCAGTGGCCGGCACCAACAACAACTGCGCCGGCGGGATCTCTCCCTGGGGCACCTGGCTGACGTGTGAGGAGACCGAGGCCCGCGCCGGCACAGGCACCAACACCAAGGATCACGGCTACGTCTTCGAGGTCGACCCCACCAGCCGTGAGGCCAACCTCGGCAAGTCCGCCGTCCCGCTGAAGTTCCTGGGACGCTACTCCCACGAGGCCGTGGCCATCGACCCGGACACCACCCAGATCTACCTCACCGAGGACGCGGGCAACCCCAACGGCCTCTATCTGCGGTGGACGCCGCCGGCTGGTTTCGTCCCCGGTACGGACGCCCTGCGCACCCTCGCCCAGGCCCCCGGCGGGGACACCGCCGGGCGGCTGCAGGCCATGAAGTGCTTCCAGGGCAACACCCACATCCGCGACCTCTCCGAGGCCACCCGGGTGGGCACCCGCTACAAGGTCCAGTGGGTCGACGTCGCCGACCGCGACGCGCGCACCACCTCGGTGCGCAAGCAGTTCACGGACGATGAGATCACCCGGGCCCGCAAGCTCGAGGGCCAGTGGTGGGCCGACGGCGGGGCCTGGTTCGTCTCCAGCTTCGCCCGCACCTCCGACGGGTCTGTCCGCGAGCACGACGGCCAGGTCTGGCTCTACGACCCCGCCACGGAGACCATCACGCTGAGCACCATCTTCGGAGTCAATCCCGACCCAGCCCAGGAGGGGCACTTCGACGGCCCCGACAACATCACCGTGGCCCCCCAGGGCGGGCTCATCCTGGCCGAGGACGGCTCCGGGGTCTCCCACCTGGTGGGTGTGACCGATCAGGGCAAGTCCTACCCGCTGGCGCGCAACGAGTACAACAACTCCGAATTCTGCGGCCCGGCCTTCTCCAAAGACGGGAAGTGGCTGTTCGCCAACATCCAGTCCCCCGGCTTCACCCTGGCCATCACCGGCCCCTGGACCCGCCCCTCCAACGCCTCCACCACGGCGGCCCAGTAACCGAAGTTGAGACCGACCGCGGTCTCTGCCCACCTCGGTGGGTGGGGACCGCGGCGGAAGGCCCCGCGCACTCCTGGCAACGGCCCGGTCAGGCCCTGCCCTGGGGTGGCACGACTTCACCACCTCGATGATCCGAGGCTTCCGCGCCCACGACCTGCCAGCGGTGATGTCCTCCCACTACGGTGCGCCGAGCCGCACTGGCTGAACGAAAGGAACTCCCCCATGGCCCGACTGTTCGACAACCCCATGATGCTGCTGATCGTGCTGCTGGTGATCGTGCTGCTGTTCGGCGCGCCGAGACTGCCGGGGATGGCTCGCAGCCTCGGCCAGTCGATGCGCATCTTCAAATCAGAGGTCAAGGAAATGAAGAAGGACGGCCAGCACGGCCACAAGGAGGAGGCCAAGGGGGAGCACCAGATCACAGGCTCCCACCCCGACGGTCACGACCGTCCCGCGCACGATAGCTCCGGTGTTTCCCACTCCGCGTCTGCCTGACCGCCCCCGAGGCTGAGGGCCCGCGGCACCCCCAGCCGCTGTCGTCCAGCGTGGCCGACCCGTCCACCCGGAGGCCTGTGACCACACTGCCGAGCGGTCACCAGGGAAGAGGAGGGAGCCCACCATCGCGCGGCCCGGGAGCGATCGCAGCGGAACCCTACGATGCTGGGATTCCCGTCGAGGGTGGACGCGATCAAGTCCCAGGGGATCCTGACGCAACCCTGGGCTTATCACTCGTCCCGAAGGGGTCGAAGCCGCATGGCTGTCCTGCTGCTCGTGGTGCGGGCAGGCGCGTACCCGACCGCGAAGCATCGCAGCAGCTGCTAGGTGGATTCGCCGTCGAAGGGCGCCCTTTGGCCCGGGGCCAGGCGGGCGCTCACGAGTTCGTCACGACGGTCAGGGATCGAGGCAGAAGACGCTGCCGGCGCGTCGTCGTCCTCGAGCAACGCCTGGCGCACAATGGTGCGCGGGTCGTACTGACGGGGGTCGAACTTGCGCCAATCAACCTCGGCGATCTCGGGGCCCAGGGTCTCCTTGAAGTCCTCCGTGGCGCCGGTGGCGTAGCGCTTGGCTGCCTTGACGAGGTCCTTGAGCTTCTGCGCGTACTCCGGCAGCCGCTCCGGTCCGACCAGGAACAAGACCACGAGCACCAGCACGATCGCTTCGACACCGTTGATCCCGAACACGGAATCAGGCCCGCTCAATCGGCAAGTTCATCCGGTACCGCCACGGCCGGAGGGATCCCGACACCTCTGAGCCGTGGCGCGCAGCCCTGATCCCGTGGCGAAGTATCCAGGCAGACAAAGACGTTCCTTTCAGCGGCGGCGACCTCAGACCGGTCGTTGGAGTCAACCGATTCCCGGCAGCCAGCACGGGTAGTTGTGGAGCTCGCGCGGTGACAGGTGTTCGGCCCCCGCCGTGATCATCACCAGACCTGTGGCCGTGGGCCCGTGAGCTCACTCCAGTGCGCGGGTGGGCAGGGGCGCTGCCGGTGAATGGTACGGAAGAAGTCCCCGGCACCGCTTGACCGGGGGCCTCGCCACGGACTTTCCGGGCTCGGGGTCAGCGGATCAGGCTCCGGCAGTGCGCAGGCGCGCCTCGACGAGCAGCCCGTCGTGGTCGGTGTACGTCATCGGCACGATCTCGGTTTCCGGGGCCAGGAGCCAGCCACGGGACCCGTAGGCATGCTGAATGCCCGGAGCCTGGGCGGCGGCCGCGTCGGTGGCCGTCCATGCCCCGGCTGGGGCGCAGGACGTCTGACGGTTGACGTCACCGCCGAAAGCCGTGGCCTGCTCCTGGCCGCCGCGGCCGAGGACCGCCGTCAGCTCGGCGCACTGGGCGTCATTGGTCGCCGCCTGCGCGTCGGAACCGGCCACGCTCAGGTGAGCGGTGCACGCGCGCACCCCGTCGTCGGTATCCACGCACAACCAGCGGCGCTCCTCGCTGCCCAACTGCGTGTGGAAGGCAGCCTCTTCACTGGAGGTGATCTCTGCTTCGGTCAGCACCGCGTTGCCGAAGACCCCGCGCCCCTCGGGAGCAGCGCACGGCAAGGGCGCCCCGCGGTAGTTGACCGTGGCGAACCGGTAGTCGTAGCCGGTTTCCTCGGCGATGCGGGCGATGTCACCGCTGCACGCTTCGTTGACCGTCACCGCGTCCGGGGACTGCTCCTGGATCGTGGTGATTGCCTCCTCCACCACGGACGGGTACTCGGCCTCCGGGTAGCACCCGGCCAACCCGGACAGGCACAGGTTCAGTTGGAGCAGAGAGTAGTCCTGCGGGGCGTTGCCCGGGGCAGATGCGGGCGGGGCGGCCACGGCCGGCGTCGCCGCCGTGGCCAGCACAGCAAGAGCCGCGGCGGACAGCAAGGAGGAAATTCGTGGGGTGCGCATGAACCGGACGGTAGACGCAGGAGGTGTCCAGCACTCCACCGCAGGATGAGCAGCACAACAACCATGGTCGACCAGCACCGGCACTCCCAGGCGGCTCCAGTCCCTCATGTCAGGTCATGTCGGGTCCGCGCAGGCCCGCGGTGACAACGGCGCCGATCCGGTGCAAGAGGACGGTGAAGTGGCGGATGCGCCCGGCGCTGCACGCAGCCCGCGCGAGAACGCCCATAAGTAGACGGAGATTCATGCATCTTTCACCGTGTGGCACGGGCCGGTTCAGACGCCTTTCCTAACCTCGGCGCCATGGACACTTCGCGCAGAACCCTCATCGCCGCCGGTCTGGGGGCCGGCCTGATCGCCGTCCCTGGCATATCCGCCGCTGCCCCCGACAAGGCCCGCGGCAACGCCCTGACGGGCGACCCGTTCACTCTCGGAGTCGCTTCGGGCGACCCGTGGCCTGACGGCTTCGTGCTCTGGACCCGTCTGGCACTGGACCCGCTGGCCGCCGACGGCCTCGGCGGCATGCCCAACCGCCCGGTGCAGGTCTCCTGGGAGGTCGCCGAGGACGAGGCCATGCGCAAGGTGATCAAGCGGGGGGTGGAGCACGCCAGGCTCGAATCCGCCCACTCCGTGCACGTCGAGCTGCACGGGCTCAAGCCCGGCCGCGAGTACTGGTACCGCTTCCGCACCGGCATGCACATCTCCCCGATCGGCCGGGCGCTGACCACCCCAGCCTGGGGCGAGACCCCGGCGGCGCTGGCCATGGCCTTCGCCAGCTGCTCCCAGTACGAGCACGGCTTCTTCACCGCCTACCGCCGCCTGGCCGAGGACCAGCCGGACCTCGTGCTGCATCTGGGCGACTACCAGTACGAGTACAAGAAGAACGTCTACGTCTCCGGGGACGGCAACGTCCGCGATCACCACGGACCCGAGACCGTCGACCTGGCCGGCTACCGTCAGCGGCACGCCCAGTACAAGGCCGATCAGGACCTGCAGGCCGCCCACGCCGTCGCCCCGTGGCTGGTCGTCTGGGACGATCACGAGGTGGACAACAACTGGGCCGACGAGATCCCGGAGAACCGGGATCCGGCCCAGGGCAACGACACCACCGAACGCTTCCGGGCCCGCCGGGTCGCGGCCTTCCAGGCGTACTGGGAGAACATGCCGCTGCGCAAGCCTTCCGTTCCGCAGGGCAACGACATGCAGATCTACCGACGCATCCAGTGGGGGCAACTGGCCAACTTCCACATGATGGACACCCGCCAGTACCGTGACGACCAACTGGCCGGTGACGGTTGGGATGAGAACGTCGAGGCCCGCTGGGACGAGTCCCGCACCATCACCGGACCCGCCCAGGAGAGGTGGCTGCTCAACGGCTTCCGCTCCTCCACCGCCCGGTGGGACGTCCTGGGGCAACAGGTCTTCTTCTCCGAGCGGGACCGCGAACAGGCCCCCGAAGTGGACGACGTCTCGATGGACGGCTGGGACGGCTACGCCGCCTCGCGCCGACGGATCACCCAGGGCTGGGTCGACGCCGGAGTCCGCAACCCGGTGGTGCTCACCGGTGACGTGCACCGGCACTGGGCCTCCGACGTCAAGACCGACTTCCAGGACCCCGATGCCCCGGTGGTCGGCTCCGAGCTGGTCTGCAGCTCCATCACCTCCACCGGCAACGGCAACGGCTCCACCCACGACCCGATCATGGCCTGGAACCCGCACCTGAAGTTCTTCAACAACCAGCGCGGCTATGTGCGCACCACCATCACGAAGGACGCCATGACCGCGGACTTCCGGGTCCTGGACCAGGTCACCACCCCCGGCGCCCCCGTCTACACGAAGGCCTCCTTCATGATCGAGGACGGAGTGCGGGGTCTCCAGCGCCGGGCCTGATCCCGAGCTGCGGACGGTAGAACGTCACCCGTCAGCGTCGTCCTTCCTCCTGGGGTTCGGCTCCCAGGGGGAAGGACGCCCGGATCCGACCGGGCTGTCATTAACAGCCAATGCGTGAGCTGCTTCGGCCCTGGCGCCACCATGGTCGCGGTGTCCCTTGCCGAACACCTCCCATGAACCGGTAGCCGGCCCTGCGGAAACCGGAGGGCATCGAGCTTCTGGTGCGCCCGCGGTGGTCGCGCCACGCCGGGCGGACGGGAGGTGCGGTCGATGCCAGGAACGGTGGCGTCCTGCATGGTGGACACACGGCCGATCCGGTGACCGGTCTCCGGCAGTAGGGCGCTCACCGGCCGGTCGACGGGACGTCGCCGACCGTTCAACCTTAGGTCAACCACGGGGCGGAAGATCGACCCATGGCTACCTTCTCCCGCCGCGGCCTGCTCCAGGGCTCCCTCGCGGCCTCCGCTCTGACTCTCGCCGGCACGACCGCGGTCTCCGCCGCCGGCCCCGTGCTCCCGGCCGGCCCGTCGTCCCCGGTCCTGGCGCGCCGGCGCCTGCACCTGCCCAGCGGCATCGCCACCGGCGATGTGACGTCCTCCTCGGCGATCCTGTGGTCGCGCACAGACGGCACCGGCCGCATGGTGGCGCGCCTGCGGGCCGTGGACGCGGACGGCGCGATCGTCCGCGGCCGCAGCGGCTTCGACCGGACCCTGACCTCCGGGTGGGTGAGCGAGGCGACCGACCACACCGTCAAGATCGGTGCCACGGACCTGCCTGCGGGCACGCGCTTCGCCCTGGAGGTGCGCTTCGAGGACGAGGAGGGCGTGCTCTCCGACGTCCACCACGGCACCTTCCGCACCGCACCGGGCGGCCGCGGAAAGGGTCGTTCCGGCGGACACGGGCACGGCGGCGCCGGCCGCCGTGGTCAGTCCTTCGTGTGGACGGGCGACACGGCCGGGCAGGGCTGGGGCATCAACCCGGATCTGGGCGGGATGTACACCTACCGGGCGATGCACGAGACGGACCCGGACTTCTTCATCCACTCCGGGGACACGATCTACGCCGACGGCCCGATCCAGGCGGAGGTCGTCGAACCCGACGGCCGCATCTGGCGCAACCTGGTCACCGAAGGCGTCACCAAGGTCGCCGAAACCCAGGAGGAGTACCGGGCCCGCCACCGGTACAACCTCATGGACAACAACGTGCGGGCGATGTACGCCGACGTGCCCGTGGTGGCCCAGTGGGACGACCACGAGACCACCAACAACTGGTGGGCCGGGGAGGTCCTCGAGGATGAGCGCTACACCGTGCGCGACGTCAGCACCCTGGCCGCCCGCGGGCGGCGAGCCTGGCAGGAGTACCAGCCCATCGGCGAGGCGCGTGCCCTGCGCCCGGGCACCACGGGCTTCGAGGACCAGCGGATCTACCGCCGGATCCAGCGGGGCCCGCAGCTGGACGTCTTCTGCCTCGACATGCGCACGTTCAAGGGCAAGAACACGGACGGTCTGGAGTCCCACGCCACGCCCCTGCTCGGCGAGGAGCAGGTGCAATGGCTCATCGACGGCGTGAGCTCCTCGCGGGCCACCTGGAAAGTGATCGCTGCGGACCTCCCCCTGGGGGTGATCGTCCCGGACGGGAAGGCCCAGGAGTCGATCAGCAACGCCGACGACGGGGCCCCGCTGGGCCGAGAGCTCGAGCTGGCCCGGGTGCTCAAGGCCTTCAAGGACGCCGGGGTGCGCAACGTCGTGTGGGTGACCGCCGACGTCCACTACTGCGCGGCGCACCACTACTCGCCCGAACGGGCGGTGTTCACCGACTTCGACGAGTTCTGGGAGTTCGTCGCCGGCCCGATCAACGCCGGCACCTTCGGCCCGAACGAGCTGGACGGCACCTTCGGCCCGGAGCAGGTCTTCGCCAAGGCCGGCCCCACCGCCGGTTCCCCGCGCGACGGCCGCTTCCAGTTCTTCGGCCACGTGCAACTGGATGAGGACGACGTGTTGACCGTGAGCCTGCGCGACGGCCACGGCGGCACGGTCTTCTGCAAGGAACTCGTCCCGCACCGCTGAGCCCGCCCTCGGTGGGCCTACGGTCGGTCCAGACGGACGGATCGAGGAGGAAGACATGATGCACGTGCACCAGCCGCTGACGGCGGCGGCTCTGGCAGCAGTGCTGCTGATGGGCGCCGGTGCCCCGGCCGTGGCGGGGCCCGACCGTGCCCACGGGCACGGGGACGACCGGGGCCAGGGCACCCGAGAACCGGTGCGGTTCATGACCTACAACGCCTCACTGAACCGTGAGACCGACGGGCAGATGCGGGCCGATCTGGCCACCCGGGACAATGCCCAGGCCCAGGCCGTGGCCGAGGTGATCCAACGGACGGCCCCCGATGTCTTGTTGCTCAACGAGTTCGACCACGACCCTGAGGGCCGTTCCGCCGAGCTGTTCCACGACAACTACCTCGCGGTCCCGCAGAACGGGCAGAACCCGGTGGACTACCCCTACGTCTACACCGCCCCGGTGAACACCGGCGTGCCCTCGGGGCTGGACCTGAACCAGGACGGGACCGTGGGCGGGCCCGACGACGCCTGGGGATTCGGGGCCTTCCCGGGCCAGTACGGGATGGTCGTCTACTCCAAGCACCCCATCGACACCCAGAACATCCGCACGTTCCAGGGCTTCCGGTGGGCGGACATGCCCGACAACCTCCTCCCCACCGGCTACTACACCGACGAGCAGGCCGAGCGGCTGCGGCTGTCCAGCAAATCGCACTGGGACGTGCCGGTACGGATCGGTAAGAAGACCGTGCACGTGCTCGCCTCCCACCCCACCCCACCCACCTTCGACGGCGACGAGGACCGCAACGGGCAGCGCAACCACGACGAGATCCGGTTCTGGGCCGACTACGTGTCCGGCCGGGCCGCGTCGTCGTACATCTACGACGACGAGGGCGGACGTGGTGGGTTGAAGCCCGGTTCCCGCTTCGTGGTCATGGGAGATCAGAACTCCGACCCGCACGACGGCGACTCCTGGCCCGGAGCCATCCAGCAACTGCTGGAACACCCCCAAGTGCAGGACCCGCAGCCAGCCTCGGCGGGTGGGCTTGAGGCGGCTGCCCGGCAGGGCGGAGCCAACCTGAGGCACCTTTCGGATCCCGCTTACGACACCGCTGACTTCAACGACGACCCGGCCCCGGGCAATCTTCGGGCCGACTACGTGCTTCCCTCGAAGAACCTGCGGGTCCTCGACGCCGGTGTCTGGTGGCCGGCACCCGGGGAGCCCGGCGCCGAGCTGACCGGGGAGTACCCCTTCCCCACCTCCGACCACCGCCCCGTCTACATCGACATCGCCATCGCAGTACACCGATGACCCGGCACCAGGTGCGGTAGACCGCAGCACTGTGCCACGACATCCCAGCCCTCAACGCCGCCGCCGGTACCGACCTCTGGGCGTACGTGCCGTCACCGGCCCAGCGGCCCGCCGTCGGGGACGAGGACGTCATCCGCACCGCGTTCATCTACCAGCCGGCCGCGCTCGGGACCGTGGGCGAGTCCGTGGGCCTGGAGTACAGCCGGCACAACCACAACGTGGTCGACCTCTACGCGGCCGACCCGTACCGGGCCTCCGACCACAACCCGGAGATCGTCGGCCTGGCCCCCGCCGGCGCCGAGCCCGCCGGCCCGCAGAAACCGGGCAAGGGCAACTTCGGCGAGCACCCCGGCCGGGGCGAGCCCGGCCCAAGTGCCTGGGAGAAGGGCAGCGACCGCGCCCACAACGTGCTCGAGCGGATCTTCGGCTGAGTGTCCCGGCCCGGCGCCACACCAGCGCCGGGCAGGGTCCTGTCCACGTCGTGGGGCCAGTTGCTGAGCTGAGCAGGCGAGTTGGTCGGCTGTCTGGAGGGCAGCTTGATCCACGCCGGGCTGGGCAGGCTCCGGGAACGTACGGGCGAATCTCTATGAAGGGGCCGCGTAGGTGGTGGCCCAACTCGTGACGGGTCAACGGCACCCGGCAGACGATCCCTACGGCAACGGTTGTCTCGTAGGCCGGTAGCCGGCCATATGCAAACCGGTGGGGAAGGAGCCGCTCTTGGCTCCAATGTCCACGTGTCAATCAGCGGCTGCGCCGACCCTGAAGGTGTGGTGTGGCCCTCGCCCCCAGTGCACGGTGATGCGCCTCAGGGTGTCTCGTCCGGGCCCAGGCGGCGGTACCTGCCCTGGTAGTACAGGAGGGGTTCATGTGCGTGCCGGGTGGCCGGGCTCATCTCGACGACCCGGCCCAGGACGATGAGGTGGTCGCCGGCGTCGTGCTCGGCCCAGATCTCGCAGTCGAGCCACATCAAGGTGTCCTCCAGCACAGGGTTCCCCGCCCGGGTCGGGTGCCAGCGGATGCCCGCCCACTTGTCGGTGCCCTTGCGGGCGAACTGGTTCGAGACCCCCTGCTGGTGGTGCGCGAGGACGTTGACCGCGAACCTCCCGGTCCGCCGGATCCGGGGGTAGGTGGTGGAGGTCTTCAGGACGCTGAAGGAGATCAGCGGCGGGGAGGTGGAGACGCTGTAGAAGGACTGGCAGGTGAATCCGATCGGGCCCTGCTCGTCACGGCCGGTGATGATCGTGATCCCGGAGGCGTAGTGCCCCAGGGCGTCCCGGAAGGCCCGGGCGTCGATGTCCTGCCGGTCGGCTGCTGTGTGCGTGGCCGCGGTCATCGGGCCGGGTCCGTGAGCCGGGGGTCCAACCCGTACTGCTCGTGGGCTCCCAGGTTCTCGCGCAGGGTGGAGCCCTCGTAGTCGTGGTGGTAGAGCCCGCGCTCCTGCAGGACAGGGACGACCTCGTCGACGAAGGTGTCGATCCCGTCCTCGTAGACGTCGATGGAGACCCAGAAGCCGTCGGCCGCTCCGGCCTCGAACCATTCCTGCAGGTGGTCTGCGGTCACCGAGGCAGGGCCCACCGGGGTGGGGTGGTAGTCGATGACCCCGTGGGCGAGGACCTCGCGGATCGTCCATCCTTCGCGGGCGACCTCCAGGGCCCGCGGGGAGCGGGGATCGAAGGGGCTGGGCCGCGCGGCGGCCAGCTGGGCGGGGCTCAGCGGCTGGCCCAGCTGACCGGCCTCCAGCTCCAACCCGAGCATGGACCCCAGGTACGGGACACGGGCCGGGAAGATGTGCTCGCCCAGGGCCACGCGGCGGTCCAGGGCGGCGCGCCTGGTGGGGCCGATGGCCGGCATCACCCCGGCGAAGAACTTCACCTCATCAGGGTTCCGCCCGGCCCGAACCGCCGCCTCGCGGATCGCCTCCCGTTGGGCCCGGGCGTCTTCGATGGTGAACGTTGCGCCGATGACTGCGCTGGCGTAGCGGCCGGCCAGTTCCAGCCCGTACTCCCCGCCGCCGGCGGAGAAGATCACCGGCTGGCCCTGCTCCGAAGGCGGAATGGGCAGCGGCCCCTGGGAGGCGACGTGCTCCCCGCCCAGGTTGATGGGCTGGATCTTGCCCGGGTCGGCGAACCGCCCGGTGCTCGTGTCCTTGCGCCAGGCCTCGGGCTGCCAGCTGCCCCACAGCGCCTGGGTGACCTGTACCATCTCGTGGGCGCGCTGGTAACGCTGCGGGCGGGCGGCGATCTGGCGGCCGAAATTGGCCGCGGAGGCGGGGTCGCTGGTGGTGACCGCGTTCCAGCCGGCCCGGCCGTGGCTCATCACGTCCAAGGCCTTGAACTGCCGGGCGAGGTTGTAGGGCTCGTTGAAGGTCGTCGACCCGGTGGCCACCAGCCCGATGCGCCCGGTGCCCCGGGCGATCGCCGCCAGCGTCATCATGGGTTCCAGGGTCAGCATGGGGGCCTCGTGTTCCAGGTCCCCGCTCAGGGCCAGGAAGTCTGGCAGGAACAGGAACGCGAACTTCCCGCGTTCGGCGGCCTGGGCGTAGCGGACCTGGGCGTCGAAGTCGGTGTAGTTGGACGGGTCCACCCCGGGGGCCCGCCAGGCGGCGGGCTGGGAGCCGTAGCCGTTGCCGAGCTGCATGCCGAGGATCATCTGCGGGCTGGTCATCAAGGAGTCTCCAGTGAGAGGGCACTTAAACGGAGTGTCTCTCCGCTTACTTGCCCCAAAGATACGGAGAGATTCTCCGGATTGTCAAAGGACCGAGAACCCTGCTCCGGAAGGTGGATGAGCATTGGGCAACCGCGAGGACGGATGTCGCGGAGAAAGCGGTGGGTCACCGTGCCAACCTCCGGCCGACGACCCGGCGCCGGGACCGGGTCAGAAGGTGCGCTCGGCCACCCGTACCCGCTGCGCGCCCTCGAGGGCGGAGACCAGCCGGGCGGCCGGCACGGTCCCGGCGGGGGCCTCGAGCAGGTGCTCATCGGGGGTGGTCGGATCGGCGAGGTAGAGGCGGGTGTAGGCGGCGGCCTCGGGCTCGAACCGCCAGCTCTCGGCCAGGGTGCCGGCGTCGATGGTGTCGAAGCCCAACCGATCGATCAGTGCCGCCACCTGGGTCTTCGCCGCGGCGTCGTTGCCCGCGATGGGCAGTGCGGTGCGGTCGGGCGCCCCGGCGGGGCGGGCCAGGGCGGGGATGTGGTGGGCGAGGATGTTGTTGAACGCCTTGACCAGCCGGGCTCCGGCGAAGTGGCGCTGGACGAGTTCGCTGGTGGTGAGCTCCTCCGCGTCGAGGACGGGGATGCGCCCGTCGCGGAACGGGTAGTAGTTGCTGGTGTCGACCACCGTCCTGCCAGCCAGGAGGGCCGCCGGGATCGTGGTCGTCGCGGTCAGCGGCACGGACAGCACCACGAACTCCCCGGCGGCAGCCGCCTGCTCGACGGCACCGGCGGTGGCCAGCGGGCCCAGCTCGGCAACGAGATCGATGAGGGTTTCGGGACCGCGGGAGTTGGCGACGACGACCGGGGTGCCGGCCGCTGTCGCCAGGCGGGCGATGGCCGCACCGATGTTCCCGCTGCCGATGATTCCAAGGGTGGGCATGACGAGTCCTCGCTCCGGGATAGGTGGAATGGGGTCGGGGTGGTGACGTTCACTGGGGCGCAGGTCCCGTCGTTGGCGGTTCACGACGTGCCGGCGGGCCGATGTCTGGGACTCCCCATGGACTCCGCGGTCGTTGCCGCTTCGTTCCGAGGAACACCGCGCTCGACGCTGGGCTGCGTGGGCGGTCCCGTGGCTGCCCGTGCTGGTCAGTTCGCAGGGGCGTCTTCGGGTCGGGGTGTGGCCCAGCCGGAGCGGATCATCTCGCGCACGGCCTGGGCCGAGGCCTCGTCGGCCATGGCTGCCCCGCGCACCCAGGCCGTGGCCAGGGCGGCCAGGAACAGGTCCCGCCCGCGCACCCACGACCGGGCTGTGCCCTCGCGCTGGGCCGCGCCGAGGAACTCCTCGGTGGTCGCAATGAAGCCCTGGCAGGTGATCGCCAGCGGGGAGGACTCCTGGGACAGTGCCGCCCGCAGGGGGTCGGGCAGTCCGTCGAAGGCGGTCACCCACTCCCCCAGCGCGTCCAGCCAGTGCTCCAGAGCAACCGCCGCGTCGGTCTCCTGCCTGAGGGCCTCGAGCTGGGCCTCCAGCTCCTCGTTGCGGGCCTGCAGCAGGGCGGCCAGCAGGGCGTCGCGGTTGGGGAAGTGCCGGTAGAGGGTTCCGGCTCCCACGCCGGCCCGCTTGGCCAGCGCGTCCAGGGACCCGGTGATGCCGGCCTCGGCGAAGAACTCTTCGGCGACTTCGAGGATGCGTGTGCGGTTGCGCCGTGCGTCGGTGCGCGGCCGGCGCGTGCCGGTCTCTGCCTCGGTCATGGTCGGGCTCCTCTCCTCGAGTAAGTGGAGACTATCTCCGCATGGTCGTCGAGGGCAAGCGAGGGCGTCTTTTACATCAAGACCCGCGGTGTTCCGCCCGGCAGGATCCACACCTCCGGCCACCTGCAGAACCAGCTCAGCCCCAGCCACCGCACTGCACCACGGCCGGGGACTCGATCTGGGAACTGCGGCACGCACTCCGGGCATGACCCCCGCACCAACGCCACCGATGCTGCGCCATTGACCCACAGACCCCAGTCGCCAACCCCCACCCGAGACGTGGCCACGATCACCGGCAGGGAGAGAGGCAACCACTTGTCAAACGGAGTTACTCTCCGCTTTACTGATGCGGAGGCGTTCTCCGTTTGAGGTTACGGCTCTCCCCCGCCATTGACCACAGGGACCCGGGTTGCCCGGATTCCTCCTCGAGGCCGAACCACAGCGTGATGAAAGAGAGCCCCCGATGACCACCCGCCAGGCGTCGATCGACCCACAGCCCGACACCGAGCCCCCCGTTCTGAGCACTTCCCAGGTCGTGGATGCGCGCGACAAACTGGCCCCCGGTGATGGCCTCGTCCTGGGGCTGCTGATGGCCTCGACCTTCATCGTGCTGCTGAACGAGATGCTGCTGGGGGTCGCGCTGCCCGCCCTCATCGAGGAGCTGGCGATCACCGCGACGACCGGGCAGTGGCTGACCACCGGCTACCTGCTCACCCTCGCCGTCCTGATCCCGGCCACCGGCTTCGTGATGCGCAAGTTCCACCTGCGCACCGTCTTCCTGACCGCGATGTCGCTCTTCACTGCAGGGACGGTGCTCGCCGCCCTCGCCCCCGGCTTCGGGGTCCTGTTCACCGGCCGGATCATCCAGGCCATCGGCACCGCCGTCTTCCTGCCGCTGCTGATGGCCACCACCATGCGCCTGGTTCCGGCGGCCCGCCAGGGCCGGTTCATGGCGCTGGTCGTGATCGTCTCCTCCGCAGCACCGGCCCTGGGCCCGGCGGTCTCAGGCCTGATCCTGTCCCAGCTGAGCTGGCGGTGGCTGTTCCTGTTGATGCTGCCGGTAGCCCTGACCGGGCTGGTGCTGGGCGCGGTGAAGCTGCGCAACATCACCACCCCGGAGCCGATCACCCTCGACGTGCTCTCCCTCATTCTCTCTGCGGTGGGGTTCGGCGCCCTGGTCTACGGGCTGGCCACCATCGGGGAGTCCACCTCGGGCCACACCCCCGTCCCCCCTTATCTGCCGATCCTCGTCGGCGCCCTCGGCATCGCCGCCTTCGTCCTGCGGCAGCGGGCGCTCCAGCGCACCGACGACGCACTCCTGGACGTGCGGATCTTCGCGGTCAGGGCGTTCACGGTGCCGCTGCTGGTGATGCTGGCTTTGACCATGACGGCCTTCGGCACGGGAGTCGTCTTCCCGCTGCTGCTGAGCAGTGTCAGCGACCTGGGCACCCTGCAGATCGGGCTCTTCCTCGTGCCCGGTGGCATCACCATCGCCGTCGTCTCGGCCATCGGCGGGCGGCTCTACGACCGCCTCGGCCCCCGCCCCCTGGCCATCCCCGGAGCACTCATCGTGGCCGCCTCCCTGTGGTTCCTCAGCCGCATCGACTCCGGCACGGCCGTCTCCACCCTGCTCATCGCCTACATCACCATGATCATCGGGCAGGCCCTGATGTGGAGCCCGCTGACCACGGCCGCACTGTCGGCACTGCCCGCCCACCTCTACCCCCACGGCAGCGCGGCCTTCGGCACCATCCAGCAGCTCGGCGGCGCGGCCGGCACCGCCGTCCTCGTCTCGGCCTACACCCTGGGATCCGCCGCACACGGCACCGGCACCCTGGATGCGGCCCAGTCCGTCGCCGCCGCACAATCCGCCTTCACCGCCGCCGCCGTCATCGCCTCCGCCTCGGCCCTGGCTACCCTGTTCGTGCGCCGCCCCGGATCGGCCGGCCCGCACACCCCCGCAGAGCCCACACCGGCTGCGTCGGCGGCAACCGCCTGACCCACACCCCCTCGCCCCCATCGGGCATCCACCTGCAGCAAGGAGACGGACCATGAAGATCGGCATTCTGGGCACCGGGCACATCGGCACCACCCTGACCCAGCGGTTGAGCGCAGCCGGACATGACGTGAAGGTCGCCAACTCGCGCGGGCCCGAAACGATCGGGCCGGAGGTGCTGGCCTCAGGCGGACGCGCGGTCCTGGCGGCCGAGGCGGTGATCGATGTCGACGTCGTGATCCTCTCCGTTCCCCTGCACCGTCTTCCGCAGCTCGCGCCGCTGCTCACCGCTCTGCCGTCCGGCACCGTGGTCATCGACACCTCGAACTACTATCCGCAGCGCGACGGCAGGATCGAGGCCATCGAGGCCGGTCAGGTCGAGAGCCTGTGGGTGGCAGAACGGCTGGGGCGACCGGTCGTCAAGGCGTGGAACGCCATCGGCTCCCCCTCCTTCGCCGCCAAGGGCCAACCGGCGGGCAGCCCGGACCGCATCGCCATCCCCGTGGCAGCCGACGACGACAAGCACCGGGACGTGGCAATGGCCCTCGTCGAGGACACCGGCTTCGACGCCTTCGACGCGGGTCCGTTGGCGCAGTCGTGGCGCCAGCAACCGGGCACCCCGTGCTACTGCACCGACCTCGCCCTCGAAGAGATGCCGGAGCAGTGGGCGGCAGCGGACGCGAGGCGATCGCCGACGCGGCGCGACCTGGCCGTCGCCGCCATCCAGGAACGGGTCGGGGACGCCACCACCAACCCCGACGCCGAATACGGCGTACGCCTCAACCGCGCCCTCTTCATCTGAACCCGCAAAACCCTGTGGCCCGCTCCCTGTCAAACACGGTGACAACCACCCCATACTGCAACGTCACCCTCACAGGCGGTGACCGGCAGCCAGGCCATGTGCAGAGCGCCCCTTGGCATAGTGGGCACTATGACTCTGCTCGAGCGCGCACTGACCTACCCGGAGATCGGCGCCACCACCGGGCATCTCCCCGGCGGACACGCCCACGTGAGGGTCCAGCGTGTCATCGGCCACGGGGAGTCGACGTTCCACCGCGCCGCCGATCGATTGATGAGCTGGCAGATGCACCGAGCGGCCGGCCTGACCGTCGAGGCCAGCCCACCCCGGGTCGAGCAGGGCGAGGAGAGGTTCTGCGTCGAATGGCGGGAGGACGACGCCGTCGTGTTCACCATCACCGCCTTCTCCCGTCCGGGCACGTGGTGGTCCCGCGTCCTGGCGCCGATCAGCCATTGCCTGCAGCAGCAATACACCCGGCGATACCTCCACGCTCTGTAGCGCCCCGCCGACATCCGGCGAGTATGCGCCGCGAGGGCACGCTTCCTCGGCGCTGAAGCCCTCGGCCGTCAGCACGCCGAGGAGACGGTCGTGGTCGTCCTGCTGTTCGCCGGCGTCATCGACCGGTTCGACGGCCTCGGATGCACCGGTCTGCCGCTCGTCGCCGCGGCCTTCCTGCTCCCCGAAGTGTGGGGATCGACCCTCTCGTCGGTTCGCGCGGTCTTCAGTCGGCACCTGTCCCCGCCTCGACCACCACTTTGCCGAGCGCGTGCCCGTCGCCGACGTAGGTGAGCGCTTCGGGCACCTGCTCGAGCGGGAACACGCGGTCGATGTGGATACGGACATCTCCCGCGATGCATCGGTCGGCAAGAGGCGAGAAATGCGCCGGCCCCGGCTTGACGGCAAGAACCCCCAAACGCCGACCCGTCATCGCGCCGATCAGTGCGCCGACCGTCACCACTCGCAGCAGGGCGCGCGTCGTCCCGCCGACGATCAGGCAGGTGCCACCGGGGGCGAGCGCACGGCGATAGGCGAACACCGACCGCCGGGCGACGAGGTCTATGATGAGGTCGTACGGACCGGTGCGCGTGAAGTCGTCGGCGCGATGGTCGATGACCTCGGCGGCCCCCAGGGATCGCATGAAGTCGAGCTTGCCGGCGTTGTCCACGCCGGTGACACGGATGCCGGAAGCAACGGCGAGCTGGAGCGCGAACGCCCCAGTTCCTCCGCCGGCGCCGTTGATCAGCATCCGCTCACCGGGCTTCGCGCGCGCAACTGCTTGCACCGCGATCGCCCCCGACTGCGGCAGTGTCGACGCCTCGGCGAAGGACAGTCCGGCCGGCTTGAGCGCGAGAGCGTGCTCGGGCGCCACGGCGTACTCCGCGAAGCCGCCTTTCAGCGCGAGGTTGTCGCCGTAGACATCGTCACCGACCCGGAACAGCGTGACCCCTGCGCCCACTGCCTGGACCACTCCCGCGATGTCCGAACCGAGCGTGCGGCGGGCGGGTCTGAACAGGCCGCCGACTCGGGCATAGGCGGGCGACCCGTGCAGCCCCTCCCAATCGCTCAGATTGATCGAGGTCGCGATCACCCGCACGAGCACCTGGCCTCTCCCCGGCGTCGGCGTGGCGATGTCGTCGAGCCGCAGCACATCGGGCGACCCGTAGCGGTCATGGACGATCGCTCTCATGCCCGCACGACCATGCGCTAACGCTCGCCCAGCGCGGGGCTCTCGTCGGCGACCCGACGCTCCAGGCCTTCCAGCAGCAGCTCCAACCCGTAGTCGAACTCGTCCGCGAACGCGTAGACGCCATCGCCGAACAGCTCGGCGCGCGAGCGCGCAATGTGCGGATACAGTTCCGCCGACGCCGCGACCTTGACGGCGAACGCTTCCTCGGCGCCGTCCCCCGGTTCGAACGGCAGGCTCGTCCAGGTCAGCGCGAACCCGTACACGTAGGCGTCGATTGCGGAGAACGCGTGTGCTGCCAGCGCAGCGCTGAAGCCCTCGGCCATCAGCACGCCGAGGAGACGATCGTGGTGCTGCAGCAGCGCGGGGCCGGGGTTGGGGCGCGATTCCATCATCCCGAGCGCCCACGGATGAGCGGTGAGCACCGACCGCGCCGATCGTGCCCGGCCGGTCAGCGCCTCCCGCCACGTGGCGCCGACCTGGGGCAGTTCGATCCGCTCGAACACCCAGTCGGCGAGGTCGTCGAGCATCGCCTCCTTGCTCGGGACGTGATGGTAGAGCGACATCGCCTCGACGCCGAGCTCCTTCGCGACACTGCGCATGCTCACGGCGGAGACACCCGCGCGGTCGGCGACTGCGGCGGCGGCGTCGATGATCCTCTCCCTGCTCAGTGGTGTGCGTCGCGTCATTTTCCCATCCTTGCGCACTTACGACCGTAAGTCTAAGCTGGTGATCACCCCTTACAGACGTAAGGCGCATGTTCGGCGAAACCCGAGGGCCTAGCGATCCTCGCCACGACAACGGAGCCCACGATGAGAACACGTCGACACACCACCACGCTGGAGAACCCGCGGACCCCGGTGCAGGCCAAGCTCGCGGCAGCCTGGACCAGCTTGATGTTCTTCTACATCTACATCGACTACTTCCACCTCTACCAGCCCGGCGCCATCGACCAGATCCGGGGTGGCGGCATCTTCGAGTTCGACATCACCCCGACGTTGTTGACCATTTTCGTCGTGGTCATCGGGATCCCGGCCCTGATGGTGATGCTCTCCATGGCACTGCCCGCCCGGCTGAACCGCGCCACGAACCTCGTCGTGGCATCGCTCTACATCCCCGTCACGGTGTTCAACGCGGGCGGGACGTCCTGGGACTGGGCCTTCTACTACGGCTTCCACATCACCATCGAGGTGGCGCTCCTGGCCTTCATCCTGCGCTCCGCCTGGACCTGGCCCCGCACCGCGTCGCCGGCAACCACGGCGACCAGCCCGGACCGGGAAGCCGCTCGCATCCAGCAGCAAGCGTGAACCTGAGAACAGTCCCCGTCCTGTTCACAGCCATCTGCCTCGGTGCCGCGGTGCGGGCCTCCTGGCGGTGGGACACCGACTTCCACCGGGACGTCGCGTAGGGGCCTGCCAAGGCCCCTACCGGCAGGTCAGGTCAGGGGATGCGCACACAGGTCCGCCACCGCCCTGGAAGGTCTCGGTCATGATCGAGGCACACGAGCTCACCCAGCGCTGCGGCGGCACCACCGCCGCGGAGCACATCGGTGCGGTCGCCGTCCGGAACGGCCTGCTCGTCCTGCTGCTGCCGGGCATCCTCAGCTTCATCCGCCTGGACTGGGTGGAGACCATCGTCAGCCGCCTACCGCTGCCGGCGTCCTCAGCACTCCTCACCACCGGAGCAGCCGAAATGCAAGGTGCCTACCTCTCCGCACAGGCGAGCCTGATCGTGATGGCCGCCTATGCTGTCGTCCCTCTCGCGGCGGCCGCCGTCGTGCACTCGGTGCGGCAGCAGAGCGCGCCGGTCACGACTCACCGATGACTGGAACTGCGCCCTCCAACCCTCCGGCGATGCCCATGAACCGACTGAGACAGGAGAACACCATGAACTCACGCACTCGGCATCCCCGCGGAACAATGAGGGCCATCACCCAGCTGGGATACGGCGGGAGCGAGGTGCTCCCCCTCGCCGAGGTCGAGACGCCGGGGACTGTCTCTTTAGCGGTGCAAGAGGCCTAAAGGAGGCGAAGGCTTCAACACCGTGTGGAGTTCGCGTCGTCTCAGGTGGGGATCGTGATGATGGGTCGGTTCACCTCGACGACCCCGCCGCCGGCGGCAGTGCCCAGGCTGATCAGGCGTCCCTCCAGGGTGAGCCGCTGGGTGGGGCTGCCGGTGGTGGTGTTGGCCGCGATGCTGCCGCGAGCCAGGTAAGCACCCCGGGCGGTGGTGCTGATGCCCAGGGTGATGCTGCCGGTCGAAGCCCAGTAGACGTTGGCCGCTCTTGCCTGGTTGCTCAGGAGCACGCGGCTGCCGTCCGCGGCGGTGATGGTGGCGGCACGGAAGATGAACTGCGCGCCCGGGTCCCCTTGGGCATCCAGGGTCAGGTCACCGGCGACGGTGAAGGTCCCGGTGGTGCTCGTGTAGATCCCCGGCGTGATCCTGCCCGTCAGCACCGTGGGGCGGCTGACAGTCGCCGGGCGGGCGAGCAGGGCGGCCTCGAGGGCACGGGCGTCGGTCATGGCGCCGGCGGCCGCCGTGGTGCCGGGCTCGACCGTCCCGGTGACGTTGCGCCGAGATCCGCTGGACTGCAGATTCTCGATGGCCAGACCGGGGTAGGTGCCCACGCTGCCGCCGATCGAGGTGGGGTGCCCGCCGGGGGTGTGGTCGGTGAGGCGACCGGAGGCCAGGAGCGCGTAGTCCCTGGCTCGCCCCAGGGTGATCGCCGGCATGCCCACGTACCGCCAGGAAGCGCTGGTGCCGGTTCGAGCAGTGAACGCCGCGGTGCTCGGCGGCACCGGCCAGGCCGTCAGCCCGGCCAGGACCGCGGTGCCGGCCACGGCCAGGGCGCCGCGGCGGGCGAGCACCGGAAGCTCCTGAGTGTCGCCCTCTGCTTCCTCGCCCTCCTGGTCGTCGTCGTCGCGTGCCCGCGGGACGAAGACGGCCAGGGTGATCAGCAAGGCCGCCACGGTGGCTGCGGCCCACAGGCCCAGGGGCAGGTGCTGGCCGGCACCCAGCCACAATGAGGGGAGCCCGATGAACGGAACCAGAAGGCGGGCCTGGCCGGTGATCTGCTCCCTCATCAGCGGAGTGGAGTCCACCTCGGCATTGGCGTCCCCGGCGGTGGCGTAGGTGCCGTCCTCGTGGTCGACCACGATCCGGTGCAGCACCGAGCGTTCCACCCCGCTGGGCTGGGCTTCGGCGGGGCTGGTGAACTGCACGACCCCACCGAACGGCACCGGCTGGTCATCCGGCAGGCCGGCGAGCACGACGACGTCACCCGGGTCGATGTGCGGTTCCATCGAGCCGGTCTCGATGACGGTGGAGTGCCACCCGAAAACGGCCGGGATCAGGGCGATCGCCGCCAGGGTGGCCAGCAGCACGAGGTAGATCTGGGCGGCGGCGCCGGTGAACAGCCGGGCCCAGCCCCACAGCGCGGCCGTCACCGTGTCAGGTGTCGGCTCGGCAGTGAGGCTGGACTCGTGGTGGGACCGGCTCGTCACGAAGAGGGTTCAGGCGTCGTTGCTCTGCAGCTCCCAGACCAGGTCCACGCTCACCCGGGAACCCTGGAGGGCGTCGATCTGGGACTGGGTCAGGCCCTCGGTGTCGAAGGTCCAGGTGCCGCGGTAGGTCGAGGACTCCCCCGCCCGTCCCTCGGTGCCCCAGACGGTGCCGCCGGTGGCGTAGTCGCGGTTCGCCTGCGACAAGGTGGTCAACGACTGGGCGGGCAGCGCACCGGGGACAGGAGCGAAGCCGTCGCAGGACTCGAAGGACCCGCCCGTGCCGCGCTCGACGCGCAGGTCGATGTGGTCCTCGAGCCCGGCGGCGGAGCCAGAGAGGTTTTGGGTGTAGGCGCGCACCTCACCGGCGACGGTGGAGTTGGAGGTCACCTCGATGCACTTCTCACCGGTCGCTCCGGGGACGAGGTTTTCCACGGTGAAGCCGGCGCGGCCTGCGTCGTCGTCGGTCAGGGCGACCTGGCCGGTGGCCCAGGAGTTGCCGGCGTTGCGGGTGGTGGCGGTGAAGGCCGCGGTGGAGCCCTGCCAGACCATCACGCCGGCCACGAGGACGTCGATGGGGGCGGCGGACAGACCGGCGATCTTGCGGGCCCGGGGAGAAGGAGCGTGCATGGTGGGTCCTGTTCCGCGACGGAGCCCAAGGGCAGGAGTGTCCTGCGCCGTCGCTGATGGAGGGTGAGGGGGGTCCAGTTGCGCCGTGATGGGGGTCGTCGGTCAACTGTGGTCACCTTATGAAGACGTCCCGGTGGATCTCCTGGACCTTCGGCCACTGCGGCTGTCCACCACCATCACCCCATGTGCGAACGGGAATGAGGGTGCGTAGTGCTGTCGCAACCTTCTGTCACAGGCCTGACTGTCGTGGCAGGGGTCCTGCGCGGAGGGGATGCCGCCGATTCAGGCTTCAACCGCCAGTAGCCGCACGAGGGCCTGGGTCCCCTCCAAGTCGAACGCCCCGAGGATCACCCCGTAGGCGTCGGAGCCGGAGCCGAACCTCTTGCCGGAATCCGCCTGCACGCACCGCGGCCACAGCACCCCGGCGGCCGTCAGGCCCTCTTCGGTCAGCGACAGTACGCGCCCGGAGGCGTCGATGTAGCCGCGCACGACCAGCTCGGCCACGACGTCGCTCTCGGGGCGGTCCCAGGGCTCTTTCACCGGGGACCGGCCGGTCCGGAAGACGTGGACCAATACTGAGCGGGCCGGACACCGCCGCGGTGTCCGGCCCACTGGCACACAGTGGGCCCGGTCAGGCCCTGGCGACCTTGATGGTCACGTCGGGGCAGGCGGCGGCGATCCGGGTCAGGGCGGCCTTTTCCTTGCTGCCGACCTTCAGGCCCCAGCGGATCTTCACCGCCGTCCACTCCCCCACATAGCCACAGCGGTGCTCGGGCGGCATCCACTCCTCCGGGCCGCGGGCCTGCTTGGTGGAGTTCAGCTCGGAGGTCTGGGCGCTGAGCGTGCGGTGATCACCCAGGTCGTTGTAGAACGCCACCCGCTCGGTCTGACTCCAGCCCCTCACCCCGGAGCCCCAGGCCTCGTGGACCGGCACGGTGTGGTCGATCTGCACCGCCGTGGCCGAGGTGTGCACCTGCCCGTCCCAGGTGGTGACCCACTTGCCGCCCTTGACGGTGCATCGCTTGGTGGTGGTGAAACTGGTCTTCGCCTTGGACTCGTTCTGCAGCACCTCGGCCCGGGTGTTCTGGCAGTCGCGGTTGGTGTCATTCCAGTCGCCGAACTGCTTGTCCCGGTTGTAGCCGGCGTTGTTCTCCGCCGCCACCGGCAGAGACTTCACCGCGGTGCGCAACGGAGAGCTGTAAGTGCTCGCCGCCTGCGCCGGCGCTACCCCACCGGTGAAGAGCAGACCCGCCACCACCGTGGAGGCGGCCGCGGCACGCCACCCTGCATGAGTGGCACCCGCAACGGGTGAGGACGAGGTGGAGCGGGGACGTGAGGAAAGAGCGAAAGGCATGTGGAGCCTCCGACATCAAAGGGATCAGGGCGCCTGGATCGGCGCCCCCTCCCCCCCACGGGACACCTCTCGAGCGACCGTCATATCAGGGAGCGGTGTGGTGCCGGTCAGGTCAGGGGAAACGGACGACCATCCGGCCCCTCCCTGAGGTACCGCAGATCGGCCGGATCCGGCCACTGATCGATGAGCTCCTCGACGACGTCGATCGCGCTCTCATCCTCATAGTGGGTTTCGTCGGCGAAGTCGATGGCGAGGTGGGGCAACTTGCCCTCCAGGAGCTGGAGGCTGATCTGCAGCAGCGTGCCATCGGGTGCCTGGTACTCGGCTCGGACGGGGTAGGTCTGGTGATGGGGCACCACGCGCACCACGTCGTCGGACACCTGGAACTCCACGGTGGTGGAGAACCCCTCGACGCCGTCATCGAAAAAGAACTCTTGCGCGACCACCAGCTGCCCCAGCAGCACCCGGGCATCGGCGGTGTCAGTGGCCTGCAGAATCCCGCGCACCACCTCGCGCACCGCCGGGGTGAGCGCACGGGTGCGCACCGACTCCTCCCCCTCTTCCAGGGCCTGCGCACCAGTCCGGGCCCCTGCACGGTCAACGACGTAGCCCACCACGACACTGGCCACCGAGGTCGCGGCCAGCCACCGCCGCGGATGACACACCCCGACCGTCTCCAGCCGACCCACGATCCGGGCGTCGAGGGCCTCGGAGGCATCGGAGAGGGCCAGCACCGCCGCCCCGGCGGCCGCCCCGGCCACCACATTGGCCGGCACCAGAGTGGTTCGGTTCCGGTCCGTGGTGACACCCGCCCACCACGCCGTGGTCGCAGCCACCCCCGCCCGATAGAGCCGTCGACGTGCCGGGCTCAACCGCGACGGATCGATCAAGCTCAGTGCGCCGAAAGCTGCGGCCGAGCTCGCGCTGAACACCGGGGAGACCGGATCAGTGAACCTGCTCGGGGCACGATGCATGAGGGCGTCCTTTCAGGTCAATGGCCTTCACCCTGCGCATCACCAGCACCTCCCGGAGCGTGCCAGCTGCAGCAGATGTCATCAGAGCTGGCTTGCTGGCCGCCATCTCGCCATCTGCAAAGCGGTCCCCCGCCACTGGCGGGCACACCCCGCGCCCCGGAAGGATGGGCACATGAGCACTCCTGACCAGCCGCGCCCCCCGCTTCCGCCCTTCACCCACGAGAGCGCCCTCGCCAAGGTCCAGGCCGCCGAAGACGCCTGGAACAGCCGTGACCCCGAACGCGTCGCCGGGGCCTACTCCGTCGACACCGAATGGCGCAACCGCGACCAACACATCCGCGGGCGTGAAGAGGTCGTCGCCTTTCTCACCGACAAGTGGGACCACGAGCTCGACTACCGCCTGCGCAAGAACCTCTGGTCCTTCACGGACAACCGGATCGGAGTGCGATTCCAGTACGAGTGGCACGACACCGGCGGGCAGTGGTGGCGCTCCTACGGCAACGAGCTGTGGGAATTCGACGAACTCGGCTACATGCGCCGCCGCGAGGCCTCCATCAACGACGTCGCCATCGGAGAGTCCGACCTGCGCAGCACTCCCGGCGAGGGCGAGCTTCCCGTCTGGTGACGACGGCGGAAGTCCCACCCCTGCCAGCCACAGAGTCCGCGGATGGCCGCCCTTGTGGCCGGCCATTCCCGGGTCCGGGGAACGACACGTCTCACGCCAATATCGCTGGCCCCGAAACACCGTTTGAACGTTGCCGGCCTGGTCGTCGACGGTGGGTGGTCGAGTAGCAACCCCTATCGCACCTCGGGGGCCCGGTAGGTGTGGTTCGGCTCGGCTGTGGCCCCCAGGATTCGGGTCTCAGTGTTTCCGGTCGGTGCTGATGGCCAGGGCCACGGCGATGGCCGTCAGGGCGAGGGCGGCTGCCAGGGCCGCCGGCCAGGCGGTGGGGTGGAGCAGTACGGTGGCCGGTGCCGCGAGCAGGGCGGGCACCAGGATGAGCCCCCGGCTGTAGCCGATCAGCTGGGCTACGGGCACCGGTCCCAGGGGGGTGTCGATCGGGGGCTGGGTGTGGTCCGGTTCCGGGCCCAGGGCGCGGTAGAGGCCGGCCGCACCGATACCGGTCCCGGCCACAGCCCCGAGAAGCATCATCACCACCCAACTGGTGCCGGCAGCGAGCCCGGCCAGCAGTGCCACGGCGCCCAGGACCGCGGCGTTGAGCACGCACGGGACCACCAGGTGCATCAGGGCGGCTGCGGTGGGGGTGATCGGGAGGTTCCGTTCGGCGGCGGCCCCGGCGCGCAGATCGGCCAGATAGGCCGTGCCGCGGCCCAGTCCCCGGTATCCCACCACCAGCAGCGCGGCCCAGCCGGCGAGCACCACGGTGTGGGAGAAGGCGGCCAGCAGCACCACGGTCAGCCCGAGGTCCACGGCCAGTCCGGCCCGCCACCGGCTGGTGCGCAGGGCGGTGAGCGAGGCGAACAGCACCACCGTGCGCGGCCCCGTCACCCAGCCCGGTGTGCTCCCCGACAGTCCCCGCACCCCGGTCACCGTGGCGGGGGCCAAGGCGGCGGTCAGGTCGTGGGTCGACAGCAGGGACACGGCGTTGCTCAGGTGCCGTGCCCTTGCTCCGGCCGCCCGCAGCTGCACCCCGTCCAGGCCCCGGGCCCACCGCAGCGCCCGGACCCAGAACAGCCCGGCTGCCACCGCCAGTGCTCCCGCAACCCCCACGACCCACAGTGGTGGCACGGCACCCCACCGGCCGGTGGCCCCGTCCCGGGTCCCGGCCAGTACGACCAGCACAGCCCCCAGTGCTAGGAACCAGCCCGCCCAGGGGCGGGGACGCGGCGAGGTTCGCGCCCCGCCGGCGGTCTGGGCTCCGACAGCGACCCCGACGGCGGTGACCCCCAGACCGGCCCAGCACACCAGCCGCGCCGCCGCCTGCCACCACGGCGCGCCCCACCCGGCCGCCGCCCCGGCACCGCCCAGCAGCAGCAGCCCGGTGCCACCGAACAGCGCCCCGGCCGCCGTCGCCACCCACAGCATCCGGTGCACACTGCGGATCGGTTCCTGTGCCCCGGCCCCGGGCAGCGGCCACACCCACACCACCCGCTCCGGGGACACCCCTACCGGCCCCAGCCCGCGCAACAGGTCCACGGCACCGACCCAGGCCACCCCGAGCAGCACCGCGACTCCGAGCACCGGCGCCCCGGCCCCCGCCCAAGCGGCCGCCGGACGGTGCAGTACCCCGCCGGGGGAACCGGCGGCCACCAGATCCCCCAACGAGGACCCGAGGCCCAGAACCCCGGCGACCGCCCAGGCCATCAGCACCACCGTGACGAAGAGCCCGGTGTACGCATCGACGAACCGATCCGCGCCTCGAGCCCGCCCGCGGGTCCGGTCGCGGGCGCCTCGCAGGAACACCTCGATCTCGGCGGGCCCGGCAGGCTTCACACCGGCACCGGCCGTCACGACCGGTCCTCCCGCTGCGTCCCATTCACGGCCGGTGGCAGGGCACCGTCAGAGTCGAGGCTCAGCACGGTGGTGCCCACCGCCTCCGCCAGCGGCGCGTCGTGCGTGGCGATCAACAATCCCGCCCCCGCCCGCCGGGCAGCGACCAGACGATCCGCCAAACGGGCACGCATCACAGTGTCCAGGCGTTGTTCGGGCTCATCGAGCACCAGCAGCTCGAACGGACGGATCAGGGCTGCGGCCAGCAGCGCCCGCCGACGCTGGCCCGAGGACAGAGCGAACGGCGAGGCGTCCACCCGGTCCTGTAGCCCGAACTCGACCACCGCCTCGGCGGCCACCACGGGCGCATCGGCCACCCCGTGACCGCGCAGCACCAGTTCCAAGTGATGCCCCACCGACACCCCGGGCAAGAACGCGTCCTCGTCGAACAGGCAGCTCACCGCCCGGCGGTAGACCAGCGAGTTCTCCACCACCGGCCCGCCCTTCAGCCACCGCTGCCCGCTCACCGGAGCTTGCTGGCCCACGGCCGTGCGCAGCACCGTGGACTTGCCCGCCCCGTTGGCCCCGCGCAGCACCACCGCCTCCCCCGGCCGCACCTCGAAGCTGACCCCGGCGGTCACCGGCACCCCGGCATAACCACACACCAACTCACGAACAGACAGGACAGCGGCGCAACTCACGGACAAGAGCCTTTCAACGGCAACACGGCCATCTCATTCTTCCCCGGTGCCATCACCTGGAGCTCCCCCGCCGGCCGGATATCTGACACCGCCATGACCCAGCACCGACCCCGGTTGCGTTGTCTTCAGGGCGTCGGCCTACGGAGGGTCCCGCTCTGGACCGGAGCTGGAATTACGCTCCAGCGCGCGAGCTTCTCGGTGAGGCTGAGCCGGACGGTGGGCCATTCCCGATCGATCACCGAGAACACGACGACATCGCGCACGGTCCCGTCACGCCACAGGTCGTGATTGCGCAGCACCCCGTCCTGCTTCGCCCCGAGACCGGCGATCGCGGCCCGGGAGCGGTGGTTGTGCCAGTGCGTGCGGAACTCCACCGCGATACACCCCAAGGTCTCGAAGGCGTGCGTGAGCTGCAGCAGCTTCACCTGCGTGTTGAGCCCAGTGCCCTGGGCGGAGGCGGCAATCCAGGTAGAGCCGATCTCCAACCGACGGTGCTCCGCCCTGATGTTCAAGAACGTGGTGACCCCGACAGCGGCTCCATCACCGGGGCGCCGGATCACCCACGGCACGACCCGCCCCTCAGCGTGGGCGGCCAGCCGGGCTTCGATGTCCTCGCGCATCCGATCCGGTGCTGGCACCCGGGTGTACCAGAGCTGGTGCAACTGGCCGTCCTGGACAGCTTCTGCCAGTTCCGGAGCGTGCTCGAGCGCCAACGGTTCCAGCGTGGCCAGAGAGCCGGTCAGCGTGGGAGTTGCCAGGAAGTCCATGCCCCCAGATTACTGATCGCGAAAGGCCCCTCTGGGAACCTCTATCGGGCGCTGAAAGAGTCAGGTCCTAGGACTCAGCGGTGTCATGGTGCATTCACAATGGATCACCCTTGTCGGGATGCCAGCGGTGATTCTGGTTGCAAGGTTTTCTCCAGCATGGTGGCGCTGTACCAGAGCCCGTCGAAGTCCCGCCGCCCCACCTCCTGGAACCCCTGCCGCTGGTAGAAGGTGCGCAGAGCCGTGTTCGACTCCACGCAGTCCAGCCGGATGACCTCGGCTCCTTCAGCCCGGCCACGCTCCGCGGCCCAGTCCAGGAGAAACGACCCTAGGCCACGGCCGGCCGCACCGCGGTGGACCATCAGCCCGTGGACATAGACCGCCGGGGTGTCATCGGCACCCCAGACCTCGGGATCGGCCCACAGTCGCCGCGCGGCCGCGGCGACTCCCATGGAGGGATCGCGGACCAGGTGCCATTGGCCGGCTTGGATCTGCTCGGTGATCTCCTGCCGGCTCACGTGCCCGTGTCCCCACTGCTCGATGCCCAGCGCACCCAGCCAGTCCTCGATCTGGCGCCGAAGCTCGTGCAAGGCCACCGCGTCCGCAAGGACAGCCTGTTCAACCGGGGCGGGCCGGGAACTCGTCATGCTCACCACGTTAGGACAGCATCACTGCTCACCACGGTGACCAGGCATGAACTGCCATCTTCACTGCACGGGGTGAGCATGGATCACCCGGCATGTGCTCCCTCGGCGCCGGATACGGTGGCTGGGTCCCCGCGCCTACTTCAGAGGTCTTCCCCGTGCCTGTCCAACCCTCGATCAATCTGCGCCCGTTCCAAGAAACGGACACTGCCTTCTTCACCGGCCTGGCAACGGACGAACGGGTGACCCGCTTCGTCGGCGACGGTCGCCCCTGGGCACCGCAGGCCATCCAGGACCGTCTCCGAGCCGCGCTGCAGCAGCAGCCGGTAGAGCAGAGCGGGGCTGTTCGGTGGTTCATCGCCGTGGAGGCCCAGGAGGCGGTCGGCCTGGTGGTTTCTACCCGGTGCGACGAGGGCGTGGAGGTCGGCTACTGGGTGTCCCCCGAGCACTGGGGGCGCGGGGTGGCCGGAGCCATGGTCGATCGTGCCGTGGCCACGGTCCCGGAAATCTACGGCCAGGTCCGGCTGATCGCCCGCGTCGACCCGGCCAACGCCGCCTCGGCCCGTGTTCTCACCCGCCGCGGCTTCGAGCTCGAGACCAGCCAGGATGGCATCGACCGCTACGTGCTGGTGCAGACTCAGTAGCCGGCATCGACCACCGAGGAACCCCAACTGCAGTATCTGAGTGGCCTGTCCCCGAGGCCCCGGACATTGAGGACGGAGCGGCGATGCGCTCTGGAAGGGAATCCGAGGCAACCACGGACAAATGGCCGGCACAACTACCGTGGCGCCGGCGGCGATTACGGGACATCTCTCCTGCTGAGCGGCGCTGCATGCGCCACCCCAGAATGCTCTTGGCCGTTGGCGTCTCCTCCGGCCCGAGGCACGTGGACGACTCGGCGGTCACTGATCCCGTCGCTGACATGACGCCCCGGTAATGTGACACCGACCACGCTGTCGTGGGCACGCAAGGACGCACTGGGCCAAAGGCGGTCAGTCGGGGCAGCACCAAAGGCCCAGCAGAGGAGATGTCTCATGAGGACCACGAAGAGCTGCCGCGCAGCGGCCATGACGCTCGGGATCCTGCAGGCGGCCTCGGCCTGCGCTTCCACCAGTCACGGCATCGCGGTGCTCGACTCTGAGTCTTCTGCCCAGCCGGTGCCGGAAGTCATCCAGCCCAACGAGCAGTTCGCCGCCGACTCCGCCCGGTACCTCGGTGAGATCGAGGGCTACTCCTACTTCGCGGCGAGACCAGCCTCGGGCGGCGATCATGAGGCCTGTCTGATCCAGGTCGACTCCGCCTCCGAGGGCTGGATGAGCGGATGCTCCACCATCCAGAGCGACAAGGTCGTCGAGCTTTCCGGTGGAGTGCCGCGGCAGGAGGTCGCCCTCGTCAGTGACGACTCCTCGACCGACACTCTCGAAGAGGCCGGCTGGGAGCAGCGGGCCGAGAACCTTTGGCAGCGCTCGACCTGATCATTTCCGGCACTGACAACGGTCGGCCCATGGGCCGTTGTCCTGACTGATATGGGCACGCCTCCGCCACAGAGGAACCCCTGCCGCAACGCAACAGGTCAAGGAGTCAAGCGAACCGGGGGCAGTCCCCCTGCTTCCAGGGCGGCGAGCAGGCCGGTCTCGGTATGCATGTTGCGCACGAAGGGGACCATCGACTCCAGCTGCTCGGTCGTGGCGTTGATCTTTGCCTCGTAGGTCGCCACGACGTTCAGCCCGGCGTCCACTACGGCGGCGGCGACCTGCAGCGGCACGAAGCGCGGGTTCGGCTCCCCCGGGGGCGATCTGCGGCAGCCCGGTAGACTCGAAGTCCACGAACAGGTAGTCGGGGGCGTCTGCGCCCGGCGCCGGGGCGATCACAGTGGCGAGCACACCGCGCACCAGGCCTATCACGGGGCGGTACCCGGCGTCGACCAGATCCGCCTCGTCGGCCTCGCTCAGTCCGGCGGCCGTGAAGGAGACCTCCACGTAGGGCAGCTCTGGCGCCCACCCGTCGACGTCGAAAGCGGTGCTGGACTGGAACTCGCTGGACGGGGCAGTGGCGTTGAGGAACACCTTGCCGTTGGAGGTGTTCAGCTGCAAGAAACCGAGGATCGGGGCGCCGGTCGTCTCGATCTCCGTGGCGGCCGCGGAGGCGGCGGGGGTCGTGGTGCTCATGGGGTCCTTCCCGACGGTGAACTCTGTGGGGACGGCACCCATGTGTGCGGACACCCCAAGAGGCCGCGCCAGGGTGCGGACATGGGAACGGAGGGTCTGCTCTGGGGAGACAGGCTCTCCGTTGATGGCTGCGGCTGGATCAGCTGGTCTGGGCGGCGGCCTCCTGGCCGTCGACCATCCGCTCCCAGTGCTCGAGCTGGATCCGCACCTCGTCCCCGACGGCCGTCTGTACCTCCGCGGCCAGGCGCCGCCCCTCCTGCCGGGAGGCCTCGTATGCCTGCGCCGAGGGCCAGCCGCGCTCCTCGTCGTAGTGGCGGGCGAAGTCGGACGTCCACGCCAGGACCTGCTCGGTGAGCTCTGCCGGCAGCGGGAACTCCTCCTGGCTCATCAGGCTCTCGGGGCCGAAGAACGGCCAGGGGCAGCCGTGCTCGTTGAACATGCGGACCGTGATCGGTGCGGGCATCAGCACGAGCCTCCTGGGATGGACGTGATCACTCGACGGTTGGTCGAGGAGATGATAATCCGAGGATAGAACGTCTTCACGACGGCGCCGCGGGAGTTCCGGATCTGGACTGGGGTGGTGTAGCAGTACTTACCGCTGCCCTGGAAGGCGGTCTTGGACGGAGAGGCCAGCGCCTGCTTGGTGGCGAAGTCCATGAAGTCGTCCCAGTTCGCCCGCAGCGGGTACATCTTGTTCTGCCAGTCCTGCTGGTGGCGGGAACGGATGTGCCGGTAGCCGTAGCCGGCGTCGGTGCCGCACTCCATCTTGATATAGCCCCCGGAGAAGCCCGATCGGGCGCGGGCGTTGTACGTGGTGACGATGTGGGATGGGCGGTTCAGGACGTTGCAGTTCAATGAGTCGATCGGGCCGAGCAGCATTGGTGTGAACATGTCGTCGTCCTTCTGGGGCGAGGGCTGCTGGTCGGGCTCCTCAATCGTCAACGTCTGGCGGGTGGTGGGGGCGTAGAGCACGAGCTCGTTGTCGTCGGGCTGGGGCGGCGGAGCGGCCAGGGCTGGGCCGACTGAGCCAGTGACAGCCATGATGAGGCCGAGCAACAGAGCGTAGCGTGAAGTAGATTTCAAGCGCATCGAGACTCTCTTTTTCTGCGGAGTGGACGTGCCTGCGGTGCCCGGGTCGGCACTCAAGTGCACAATGTGCGGACAGCACACCACGACCAGTTGCAAAAGAGAACGGCCGAAGGATGTTTCGGACATGGGAACGGAGGGTCTGCTCTGGGGATGCAGACCCTCCGTCTCATGGTTCCGAGGTCAGGCGGGACTGGGTGCTACCGATGCTGGGGTAGGACTCGAGGTCAGCCACCTTGGTGGTGCGTGAACCTCATGTGTGCGGCGCGTGCCCGAGAGGTTCGCGGACCCACGAATAAGGTTCAAGCCGGGGTGGCCGCGCGCTCCAATTCGGCCAGCCGGTCGCGCACTTGAACCATGACCTCCTGCGGCCGAGGTGCCTTCGAGTACGGGACCACCGAGACAGGAACCCCTATTGCAACTCCGTTCTCCCAGGAAGTGTCCGGTAGCCGGGCCATATGTAAAGCCGTAGTTGAGAAGTTCTCAAAGGAACTTGCCATTGTGGCTCTAAATGTTGGGACGCGAACGGCCGCAGCAGCAGCTACGACCGTGCGTCCAGGAGGTGCTGTTGCTGGTGGTGTCGGCGGGCCTCGATCTGTGCCCTGGTCCGATCGACGTGCTGGCGCGACTGGGACTCGAAGTCCACGACGACACGAGCGATTAATGCCACCGCCCCGATCATGAGCAGAGCGATCGCCGCCGGCTCGAGCGCACCACTGGTGCCGATCGACAGGCTCAGCTGGATCATGGCCGCCGCAGTGGCCACACCACCTGCGCCTGTGGCGACGCTCATTAACGTTCCTGCCATGGGAGCCTCCTGGAGCCGAGCACTAGACGTTTGTCTATGCAAAACAGACTAGTAACCTTACTCACCAGTAATCAATACAGGAGCCGAGGGACATGTCCACATCGTGAGACACCATAAAGGCCGCACCTACACATGGGGGCGTCTACGGCTTGGTGCCTCGGTGTTTTCAGCCGATGCCGGTTTCTTGGAGATCCATTCTCTGGAGGATGGTGGCGGAAATTTCTTCTACGGACATGAAGGCTGAGTTGAGGTGGGGGATGTCGTTGAGGGCGTACATCTGTTGGGCGTTGCGCAGTTCCCAGGTGCATTGGGGCAGGGAGGCGTAGACGGTGCCTGGGCGTCTTTCCTGGCGGACCTGGCTCAGTCGCAGGGGTTGGGAGGTGAGTCCGAAGCACTTGGTCGCGTAGGCGGCGATGGGTGCTGGCAGGGACCGGTGGGCGAAGTCTTCGTCGACTAGGGGGAAGTTCGCGGTGCGGATGCCGTGCTGCAGGGCGAGGTACATGCTGGTGGGGGTCTTGCCGCAGCGCGAGGGGGCGATGAGGATCAGATCGGCCCGTTCCAGGGCGCGGATGGATTGCCCGTCGTCGTGTTCCATGGCGTACTCGACGGCTGTCATCCGCGACTGGTAGCGGATGGCGTCGCCGAGCCCGTGGGCCCTGCCGGGTTGGGGGTTCGCGGTGGTGTGCAGGGCGGTTTCGAGCTGGTGGATGTGGGAGCCGAAGAGGTCCACGAAGTATCCGGCGCCAGCCTCGAGGATGCCGCGCAGGTGCGGGTCCACGACGGTGGAGAACACTACGGTGGTGCGGCCGGTTCCTGCGGCGGTGGTGATCCGGGCCGCGACCTGGTGGGCGTGCTCGGCGGTGGTGAGGAAGGGCACGGTGTGGCGTTCGAAGCGCTGGGCCGGGAACTGGGTGATGAGGGTGTTGCCGAGGGTCTCGGCGGTGATGCCGGTGCTGTCGGAGACGAAGAACGCCACCGGGCAGGAATCGGTCACGGGTGCCTCCGTTGTCTTCTCGTGGGGATGTCCGGTGGTCCGGGTGGGGGTTGGTGCCCTGGTCCTGGCGCCGGCGGCGCCAGGACCAGGGTGTTCACAGGGCCGGCTGTGCTGTGGTGGCGGCCAGGGCCAGCCAGGTGTCCACGACGGCGTCGGGGTTCAGGGACACGGAGTCGATGCCCTGGCCCAGCAGCCAGGCGGCCAGCTCGGGGTGGTCGCTGGGGCCTTGGCCGCAGATCCCGACGTACTTGCCGCGCTCCTTGCAGGCGGTGATGGCCATTTCCAGCAGCTTCTTCACCGCCGGGTCGCGTTCGTCGAAGGAGGAGGCGACCAGGGCGGAGTCGCGGTCCAGGCCCAGGGTGAGCTGGGTGAGGTCGTTGGAGCCGATGGAGAACCCGTCGAAGTGCTCCAGGAACGCCCCGGCCAGCAGGGCGTTGGCGGGCAGCTCGCACATCATCACGATCTCCAGCCCGTCCACCCCGCGGTGCAGGCCGTTGGCGGCCAGCAGCTCGATCACACCTTGGGCTTCGTCGAGGGTGCGCACGAAGGGGACCATGAGCTTGATGTTGGTCAGTCCCATGGTGGTACGGGCGTGGACGACCGCTTCGCACTCGAGCTCAAAGGCGGCCCGGAAGCTCTCCGAGAGGTACCGGCAGGCGCCCCGGAATCCGAGCATCGGGTTCTCCTCGTCGGGCTCGAACTGCGGGCCGCCGAGCAGGTTGGCGTACTCGTTGGACTTGAAGTCCGAGAGCCGGATGATCACCGGCTCCGGGGCGAAGGCGGCTGCGATCGTGGCGATGCCCTCGGCCAGGCGCTGGATGTAGAACTGGCGGGGTCCGGGGTAGGCGGCGATCCGCTCCCGGATCTGCCCGGCGACCTCGGCGGGCAGATCCGGGGACCCGTTTTCCACGGCCACCAGGGCCAGGGGGTGGATGCCGATCTGGCGGTTGATGATGAACTCCAACCGGGCCAGGCCCACCCCGTGGTGGGGCAGTTGAGCGAAGGAGAACGCCTGCTCGGGGGTGCCCACGTTCATCATCACTTTCAGCGGTGCTTCGGGCATCGCGCCCAGGGTGGTCTCCTCCACGGTGTAGTCCAGCAGGCCCGCATAGACCAGGCCCGCCTCGCCTTCGGCGCAGGAGACCGTCACCGGGTCCCCCTCGGCCAGCGCTGTCGTGGCGTCCCCGGCGCCCACGACGGCGGGGATGCCCAGTTCCCGGGCGATGATCGCCGCGTGGCAGGTGCGCCCGCCGCGGTCGGTGACGATCGCGGCGGCTTTCTTCATGATCGGCTCCCAGTCCGGGTCCGTCATCGAGGCCACCAGGACATCCCCGGCCTGGAAGGAGGCCATCTGCTCGACCGACTCCAGCACCCGTACCCGTCCGGCGCCGATCCGTTGGCCGATGGCCCGCCCCTCGACCAGGACCGTGCCGGTCTCGTGGAGCCGGTAGCGGGCCACGGCCCCGGCCCCGCGGCGGGAGACCACGGTCTCGGGGCGGGCCTGCAGGATGTAAAGGTTCCCGTCGGTGCCGTCCAGGCCCCACTCGATGTCCATCGGACGGCCGTAGTGCTTCTCGATCGCCACCGCGTAGCGGGCCAGCTGCTCCACCTGCGCATCGGTGAGACTGAACCGCCCCCGCTGCTCATCCGGCACGGGCACGAATCCCACGGTCTCCCCGAGCTCCTGGGAGTCGGTGTAGGTCATCTGCAGGGCCTTGTCTCCGAGCCCGCGCTTGAGCACCGCGGGCCGCCCGGCGGCCAGGGCCGGTTTGTAGACGTAGAACTCGTCCGGGTTCACCGCCCCCTGCACCACCGCCTCCCCCAGCCCGTAGGAGGAGGTGATGAACACCGCGTCGGTGAACCCGGACTCGGTGTCCATGGTGAACATCACCCCCGAGGCGCCGACGTCGGAGCGCACCATCCGTTGTACCCCGGCCGAGAGCGCGACCTCGGCGTGGGTGAAGCCGTGGTGGACCCGGTAGGCGATCGCCCGGTCGTTGTAGAGGGAGGCGAAGACGTCCTTGACCGCCGCCAGCACGTTCCCCACCCCGCGGATGTTGAGGTACGTCTCCTGCTGTCCGGCGAAGGAGGCGTCGGGCAGGTCTTCGGCGGTCGCGCTGGAGCGCACTGCCCAGGACACCCCTGCCGGGTGGGTTCCGGCCAGCTTCTCGTAGGCATCCCGGATCCCGGCCTCCAGCCTGGCCGGCAGCGGTGCGTTGCGGATCAGCGATCGGATGTGCGCACCGGCGGCGGCCAGGGCGGTCACGTCGGCGGTGTCTAGGCCCTCCAGGGTCTGGGCGATCCGGTCGTCCAGGCCGTCGGCGGCCAGGAACTGGCGGAACGCGGTGGCTGTGGTGGCGAAGCCACCGGGGACCTGCACCCCGGCGCTGCTGAGGTTGCGGATCAGCTCACCCAAAGAGGCGTTCTTGCCGCCGACCTCCTCGAGGTCGGAGAGGTCGATGTCGGTGAAAGGAAGGACAGAGGTCAAGGAGAACTCCTTCGGTGGGCGCCGCCCAGGCGGGGGGCCAGTGGATTGAAGATCGGTTCTTCCCGCCGGGCCGGCCGCAGGAACATCAGCGGTCAGGGCCGACCAGCTCCTGCCGGGACAGGGGGCCCAGAGCAGGGGGCAGGGGACGGGGTGGTTCGGGGTTGTGAAGGGTTCAGTTGGTGGGGCGCAGGACCAGCAGCAGGTCCCCACCGGTGACCTGGGTGACCCCGGTCAGTGCGACCCGGGCGACCGCGCCGCCCGTGGGGGCGGTGATGGAGGCCTCCATCTTCATGGCCTCGATGGTGGCCACCTGGCCGCCCGCCTCCACGGTGTCGCCCTCGGCCACCGTCACGGTCACCGCCCCGGCGAACGGGGCGGCC
>NZ_PDDL01000279.1:0-455 GCF_020833785.1 Kocuria sp. CCUG 69068 | reverse complement strand
CCACGAGGGCGGCGGCCGCGGCGGTCGGCCCGCCCACGGCGCACGCCGTGCCGACCTCGGCGACCAGCGCAACGCCGGGGTGCGTCTCCGTGAAGACCCGGACGATGCGGTCCGCCGCCCACGCGTCCGCGACCGGCGCGAGGTCCAGGACCGTGCCGCGGCCCATGCGCAGCCGTCGGGTGGCCACGTCCAGGTCGAGGCGTCCGATCCCGGGCGCCGGGTGCGGCTCGAGCCCGTCCAGGGCCCGCCAGGCCGCCCCGCCGGTGGTGGGATCGGTGAGCCCGCTCGTGAGGCGGGCGGAGAGCAGGGCGGCCGCGACGATCCCGGCGAGCACGGGCCCGAGGACGACGTCGACGTCCTCGTGCTCGGCGAACCGGTTCAGCAGGGACAACTCCGAGTCGATGCGCTCGGGCGCGACGGCGCGGGCGGTCTCGCGGCGCACGTGCTCGGCGAGC
>NZ_PDDL01000278.1:0-528 GCF_020833785.1 Kocuria sp. CCUG 69068 | reverse complement strand
TGTCGAGGCCGTCGCCGACGGTGCCGAACGAGGGCAGCAGTCCGGCCGAGCGGATCTTCTGCGTGAACACCCACGAGGTGAATTGGACCCCGTGGTCGGCGTGGACGATTCCGCCGGCACCGGGCTTTCGGGCGCGGATGGCCATGTCCAGGGCATTGATGACCAGGGTGGAGTCCTGCTTGGAGTCGATGGCCCAGCCGATGATTTTGCGGCTGCAGGCGTCGAGCACCGCCGCGCAGTAGACCTTGCCCTCGCGGGTGGGATGCTCGGTGATGTCCGTGACCCACAGTTCGTTCAGCGCCAGGCGGTGGAACTTCCGGTTGACGAGGTCGTCTGCGGTCGCCACGCCTCGAAGCCGCTTGATGCGCGCCGGGCCGGGCAGTCCGCCGATGCTGGCGCGCGTCATCAGCGCGGAGATGAGCCGGCTCGAGCAGGGGATGCCCATGCCAATGGTGAGTTCCGCGTGGATGCGGCGGTAGCCGTAGGTGCCCCGAGAGGCCACGTGAATCTCGCGGATCAGCCCGGTGA
>NZ_PDDL01000277.1:0-532 GCF_020833785.1 Kocuria sp. CCUG 69068 | reverse complement strand
AGGCCCGCCAGGCGCTCGGCACCTCCCGGCGCGTCGCGATCCCGCTGCTCGAGCACCTCGACGCCCGCGGCTGGACCCGGCGGCTGGACGCCGGCCACCGGACCGTGGCGCGCTGAGCCCCCGGCCCGGGACGGGCTCCGCCGGCCGCTCCGCCGCCCGGCTCCTATCCGCGCAGCGCCCTGAGGTGCTCGACCGCCTGGGGCAGCACCTTCTGCAGGTCGCCCACGATGCCGAGGTCGGCGATCTCGAAGACCGGCGCCTGCTCGTCCTTGTTCACGGCCACGATCGTGCCCGCCGTCTGCATCCCGGCGCGCTGCTGGACGGCCCCGGAGATCCCGCAGGAGACGTAGAGCTGCGGGGAGACGGTGCGCCCGGTCTGGCCCACCTGCGCCTCGGGGCCGATCCACCCGGCGTCCACCGCCGCGCGGGAGGCCCCGATCGCGCCGCCGAGGACGTCGGCGAGCGCCTCGAGCGGCCTGAAGTCCCCGCCCGTGCCGCGGCCGCCGGCCACGACCACGCGCGCCTCGCCCAG
>NZ_PDDL01000276.1:0-504 GCF_020833785.1 Kocuria sp. CCUG 69068 | reverse complement strand
GGCCTCCTCGGCGCGTCCGGGGCCGGCGGCGGGTCGGGGGTGCGGCGGGGGCATGCGGTGTCCATCGGTCGGCGGCAGGGAGACGATCAGCCTACGTCCTGCCCGCCGGGCCCGCTCGCGCCCCTCCGCAGCGCTCCGGCGAGGACCCGCGAGCGGGCCTCGGCGGACCGGGTCAGTAGGCCTGCTGGGACGGGTCCACCTGCTCGATCCACGCCAGCACCCCGCCCTCGAGGTGCGCGACGTCGGTGCGGCCCGCGGCGCGCAGGAGGTGCAGGGCCCGTTCGGAGCGCGCCCCGGCCTTGCAGTGCAGCAGCACCCGGCGGCCCGGGGCGATCCGGGCGAGGGCCTCCCCGGACTCGAACTGGTCCAGCGGGAGCAGCCGTGCCCCGGGGATCGCCGCGAGCCGGGCCTCGTAGGGCTCCCGGACGTCGACGAGCTCGAAGTCCGCGGCGCCGCGCTCCCGGGCCGCCAGCAGCTCCGCGAGCTCGGGGGCCGTCACGGTGG
>NZ_PDDL01000275.1:0-549 GCF_020833785.1 Kocuria sp. CCUG 69068 | reverse complement strand
CCGCCCGCCTGGGGCTGAGCGTCTCGACCGCCCTGGCGGGGGTGCCGGCCCCGGAGCTGGGCCACCGCGCGCTGGAGCGGCGGGCCGTCGCCACCACCGCCGAGCTCTCCCTGTGCTGGGAGGTCTCCGAGCGCACCGGCGCACCCCTCGCCGCCCTGCTCGGCGGCCTCGCCGACGCCCTCGAGGCGGAGCTCGACGCCGAGGCCGCACGCGGCACCGCCCTGGCCGGCCCCCGCTCCACCGTCCGGATCCTGACCTGGCTCCCGGTGCTCGGCATCGGACTGGGCATGCTCATGGGCGTCGACCCGCTGCGCACGCTGCTCACCACCCCGTGGGGGCTGGCCGCCCTCGTGGCCGGCGCTGCGCTCACGGGCCTCGGCCGGGTGTGGACGCGCACCCTGATCAGCCGCGCCGAGGCGGTGGGTGCGCGATGACCGCCCTCGCAGCGCCCGCCGCCGGGCTGCTCCTGGTGGCGGCCGTGGCGCTGGCGGCGCTCCCGTCCCGGGCCCGGCTGCCGGGAACGCCCCGTCCGGCCGCGGCCCGCCGCCG
>NZ_PDDL01000274.1:0-562 GCF_020833785.1 Kocuria sp. CCUG 69068 | reverse complement strand
ACGCGGCCGCGCAGCTCGGCTCCTGGTTCCCCCACCGGGTGACCTACCACCCGTCCTGCCACGGGATGCGGCTGCTGCGCCTGGGGGACCGGCAGAAGGACCTGGTCGCCTCGGTCGGGGACATCGACTTCGTCGAGCTGCCCGACGCCGAGGAGTGCTGCGGCTTCGGCGGGACCTTCTCGTTCAAGAACCCGGATGTCTCCGCCGCGATGGCCGAGGAGAAGATCGACAACATCGTCTCGACCGGGGCCGAGCTGTGCACCGGGGGGGACGCCTCCTGCCTGATGCACCTGGGCGGGGCCATGGCCCGCCGGGGAACGGGTACGGGCACCGTCCACTTCGCCGAGATCCTCGCGTCCACCCGCGAGAACCCGCTCGAGGTCTCCGGGCCGGTCGAGCTGTCCATCCCGGGGCCGGGGGCGCGCCGCACGGCGCCGTCCTCGGCCCCCCGCACGACCGGAGGAGCTCGATGAGCCGCACGGCCCTGGGCATGCCCGCCGTCCGCCCCGTCCACGGCCAGGGGAACCTGCACGCGCAGACCGCGTTCCCCGCCGCGGCGAAG
>NZ_PDDL01000273.1:0-516 GCF_020833785.1 Kocuria sp. CCUG 69068 | reverse complement strand
CGCAGCTCGAGCATCCCGCCCACCGGCCGCAGCGGCTCCCGCAGGACGTCCGCCCGCATGAGGGACACCGTCCCGAGCCCGCAGGCGTACGGGAGCTCGGGCAGGGCGGCGGCGAGCGCGAGACCCGCCCGGATGCCCACGGAGGTGTCCAGGGCGGAGCTGACCACCGCCGGCAGGCCGGCCTGGGCGACCACGTCCAGGGCGCGGCGCACCCCGCCCAGCGGGGCCGCCTTGACCACGAGCAGGTCGGCGGCGCCCGCCCGGGCCACCGCCAGGGGGTCGTCCTCCTTGCGCACGGACTCGTCCGCGGCCACCAGCACCGCCACGCCCCGGTCGGCGAGGCCCTCCCGGACGGCGGCGAGGCCCTCGATCGTGGGCACGGGCTGCTCCGCGTACGCGAGCCCGTGCCGCCCGAGCCGTTCCAGGGCCGCGAGGGCCGTGGGCACGTCCCACCCGCCGTTGGCGTCCACCCGCAGCTCGGCCTCCGGCAGCAGGGCCCGCACGGCCGCGACCCGG
>NZ_PDDL01000272.1:0-575 GCF_020833785.1 Kocuria sp. CCUG 69068 | reverse complement strand
GCCGGATCTCCGCCCAGTTCTCCACGCTCAACACCCGCTTCCTCCCGTCCTCGCCATGAGGACAGGGTCCAGCAGGGGGTCAAACTTCGCCTGCCGCCACGGGGTCAGTTTTCACGTGCCGCCGACACCGCCGGCCCCGTTTCTTTGGACGTAGCCCGTCCTCACCATCGCGCCGGTAGATCTTCGCCCAGTTCGTAACGGTGCCAGGGGAGGGAAGATCGTACTCCTTGGCCAGGACGCGTCCGGAGGTGCCTTGGAGGTGACGGCGCACGATCAAGAGCTTCGTCTCAAGGTCGTACTGCTTACGCTCTCGTGTCACCAGTGCACCCCTTCCTCGTACCTGCCATCGCTGATACAACATCTGAACAGAAGTGGATGCCAGGTCAAGAGCACGCGCGACGGAATTCGCACTCAGCCCTTGCTCGAACAACTCGACCGCCGACACCGCTGTCAACGGTCAGCGGGACCTCCCGGTGGGCGGTCAGGTGATCTCCCCGTCGGCGGACAGCTGATCTCCCTGTCCGCGGTCAGTTGATCTCCCTCTGGCGATGTCAGGTCAGTGGGACCACCCCTCG
>NZ_PDDL01000271.1:0-596 GCF_020833785.1 Kocuria sp. CCUG 69068 | reverse complement strand
CGCGGGGTGCGCGGCCCGCACCGTGGCGAGGTCCAGGGCCAGGGAGCCGGGCAGCTCCGGGGCGGCGGCGCGGGCGCGCTCGAGCAGCTCCCCCGCGGCGCCGTCGAGGTAGTCCGCGTCGGGGCCGAGGATCGCGGCGGACCGGGCCAGGGCACGGGCCAGACCGGGGCCGAGCTCGTCCTCCAGCAGCGGGAGCACGCGGTGGCGGACCCGGGAGCGCATCAGGGTGGTGTCCCGGTTCGTGGGGTCGTGCCAGGGCTCGAGCTGCTCGGCGGCGCAGATCTCCAGGGTCTGCGCGCGGGAGAGGTCGAGGAACGGGCGGAGGTAGGTGACGCCGTCGAGCTCGCGCACGGGGGGCATCCCGGCCAGCGAGCGGGTGCCGGAGCCGCGGGCGAGGCCCAGCAGGACGGACTCCGCCTGGTCGTCCAGGGTGTGCCCGAGCAGCACGGCGTCGGCGCCCGTGCGCCCCACGACCTCCGCGATGCCCGCGTAGCGGGCGGTGCGGGCCGCCATCTCGGGGCCGCCCGCGTCCCGGCGCACGGTCACGGCCGTGACGACGACGGGCGCCAGCCCGGTCTGCTCGAGCGTGCGGGCGG
>NZ_PDDL01000270.1:0-617 GCF_020833785.1 Kocuria sp. CCUG 69068 | reverse complement strand
CCGGGCCGAGGCCCGCGCGGCCTCCTCGTAGCGGATCAGGGTCATCCCGGCCGCGGCGGCCGCGAGGAGCACGGCCAGGAGCAGCACGAGGGCGGGCAGCAGCACGGCCGTCTCGGCGGTGACGGCGCCGCGGTCCGGCGGCACCGGCCGCGGCGCGGACCGGGACCTGGGGCCGCGCGGCGACCACGGACGGAGGCGGGAACCGACACGCCACCGGGAAGCACGGGAACGGGGTCGGGACGGCGGACGAGACCGACCACGGGATGAGCATCGGGGGCGGTGGGCGGGCATGGTGGACTCCTCACGGGCAGGGCGCACGGCGGCTCGGGTTGCTGGGACCGGCGGCCAGGACGGACGGGGAGGACGCTCCCGCGGGGTCCGCGGCGCCGGGGACGGCACCACGGACCCCGCGGGAGCAGCCGCTCAGACGCCGAGCGCCTTCTCGATGATCGCGGTCAGGAGCTCGCGCACCTGGCCGGAGGAGAGGACCGCGGCCATGACCCCGCCGAAGGCCGCCGCGGCGAGCACGACCATGGCGTACTCCACGGTGGTCGCACCGAGGTCCGGGTCCCCGGCCCGGACGAGCGGGCGGGGCGGGGCGCCGGTGGCCCGGCGGG
>NZ_PDDL01000027.1:0-39661 GCF_020833785.1 Kocuria sp. CCUG 69068 | reverse complement strand
CGGCCGGCGGCGGCGCAGGTCCCCGCCGCGGCAGTCCCGGCGGCGGCGGGGGCGGGTTCTCCCGTCCCGGCGGCGGCCCCGGCCGCGGCGGCCGCGGCGGCACCCAGGGCGCCTTCGGGCGCGGCGGTGCCCGCGGCAAGCAGCGCAAGTCGAAGCGGGCGAAGCGCCAGGAGCTCGAGCAGATGAAGGCCCCGTCCGTCGGCGGCGTCTCCGTGCCCCACGGCGACGGCACCACGGTCGTCCGCCTGCGGCGCGGCGCGTCCCTCACGGACTTCGCCGAGAAGATCAACGCGAACCCGGCCTCCCTCGTCACGGTGCTCATCCACCTCGGCGAGATGGCCACGCAGACGCAGTCCCTCGACGAGGAGACCTTCCAGCTGCTGGGCGCGGAGCTCGGGTACCGGATCCAGGTCGTCTCCCCGGAGGACGAGGAGCGCGAGCTCTTCGAGTCCTTCGACATCGACCTGGAGGCCGAGGCCGCGGCCGAGGGCGAGGACGTCCTGGAGGCGCGCCCGCCGGTCGTCACCGTCATGGGCCACGTCGACCACGGCAAGACCCGCCTGCTCGACGCGATCCGCAACACGAAGGTGATCGAGGGGGAGGCCGGTGGCATCACCCAGCACATCGGCGCCTACCAGATCGACACCGAGGTCGACGGCCAGGAGCGGCAGATCACGTTCATCGACACCCCGGGCCACGAGGCGTTCACCGCCATGCGTGCCCGTGGTGCCCAGGTGACGGACATCGCCGTGCTCGTGGTCGCCGCGGACGACGGCGTCATGCCGCAGACGGTCGAGGCGCTCAACCACGCCCAGGCCGCCGGCGTGCCGATCGTGGTCGCGGTGAACAAGATCGACAAGCCCGACGCGAACCCGGAGAAGATCCGCGGCCAGCTCACCGAGTACGGCCTGGTCCCCGAGGAGTACGGCGGCGACACCATGTTCGTCGACGTCTCCGCGCGCCAGAACCTCAACATCGACGACCTGCTGGACGCGATCGTGCTGACCGCGGACGGCGCGCTCGAGCTCTCGGCGAACCCGAACAAGGACGCCCGCGGCGTGGCCATCGAGGCGAACCTGGACAAGGGCCGCGGTGCGGTCTCGACCGTGCTCGTCCAGTCCGGCACGCTGCACGTCGGCGACGCGATCGTCGCCGGTGCCGCGTACGGCCGGGTGCGCGCCATGTTCGACGAGAACGGGCAGTCCGTCGAGGAGGCGGGGCCCTCGCGTCCCGTGCAGGTGCTGGGCCTCGACTCGGTGCCCCGGGCGGGCGACACGTTCCTCTCCACCCCGGAGGAGCGCACCGCACGCCAGATCGCCGAGAAGCGCCAGGCGGCGGACCGCAACGCCCTGCTCGCCAAGCGCCGCAAGCGGATCACGCTCGAGTCCTTCGACGAGGCCGTGGCCGCCGGCAAGATCGACACGCTCAACCTCATCATCAAGGGCGACGTGTCCGGTGCCGTGGAGGCGCTCGAGGACTCGCTGCTCAAGATCGACGTGGGCGAGGAGGTCCAGCTGCGGGTCATCCACCGCGGCGTCGGCGCGATCACCCAGAACGACGTCAACCTGGCGACCGTGGACAACGCGATCATCATCGGCTTCAACGTCCGTCCCGCCGAGCGCGTGACGGAGCTGGCCGACCGCGAGGGCGTCGAGATGAAGTTCTACTCGGTGATCTACAACGCCATCGACGAGGTCGAGAGCGCGCTCAAGGGCATGCTCAAGCCGGAGTACGAGGAGGTGGAGCTCGGCACCGCCGAGATCCGCGAGGTGTACCGCTCCTCCAAGTGGGGCAACATCGCCGGTGCCTACATCACCAAGGGCACCATCCGACGCAACTCCAAGGCCCGGCTCGTCCGGGACGGCAGCGTCGTGGCGGACAACCTCACCATCGACTCGCTGCGCCGGTTCAAGGACGACGCGACCGAGGTCCGCGAGGGCTACGAGTGCGGTATCGGGCTCGGCTCCTTCAACGACATCCACGAGGGCGACCTCATCGAGACGTGGGAGATGCGCGAGAAGCCGCGCGCCTGACCCGTCCCGAGTCCCGCGCCCCGCGCGCGGGACACCCGCGGCGGCACGGGCGGGCCCAGCGCCCGCCCGTGCCGCCGCCCCCGTTCCAGCACCGTTCCCCGCCTCGTCGCCAGCACCGCGCCGAGCACCGCACCGCCCCGACCCGAGGAGCATCCACCATGGCTGACGCAGCACGCGCCGCCCGACTCGCCGACCGGATCAAGGTCGTCGTGGCCCAGGCGCTCGAGCGCCGGGTCAAGGACCCCCGGCTGGGCTTCGTGACCATCACGGACGCCCGCGTCACCAACGACCTCCAGCACGCCACCCTGTACTACACGGTGTTCGGCACCGCGGAGGAGCAGCAGAACACCCGGGCGGCCCTCGAGTCCGCCAAGGGCGTCCTGCGCAGCGAGGTGGGACGGAACATCACGGCCCGCCTGACGCCCACCCTGACCTTCGTCCCGGACGAGATCCCGGTCAACGCCTCCCACCTCGAGGAGGTGCTGCGCGCGGCCAAGGAGAAGGACGCCGAGGTTGCCGCCCAGGCCGCCGGGGCCAGCTGGGCCGCCGGCGAGGACCCCTACCGGAAGCCGGCCGAGGAGGACGACGAGTCCTCCCGGGACCGCTGAGCAGGCGGGGGCACCGGGGAAGTGACCCGCACGAAGCCTGACGTCCCGAGTCCGGACCCGTCCCTGCCGACGCCGTCCGGGCTCGTGGTCGTGGACAAGCCCGCCGGCTGGACCAGCCACGACGTCGTCGCCCGCGCCCGCCGCCTCGCGGGCACCCGCAAGGTGGGCCACGCCGGCACCCTGGACCCCATGGCCACGGGCGTGCTGGTGCTCGGCGTCGACCGGGCCACCCGCCTCCTGACCTGGGTGGTGGGCCGGGACAAGACGTACGCCGCGACGATCCGGCTCGGCCTGACCACCGTGACCGACGACGCCGAGGGGGAGGTCGTCGACGTCGCCGCCCCCGGGGCCGTGGCGGCGGTGGACGAGGACGCGGTGGCGGCCGGCGTCGCCCGGCTCACCGGGGACATCCAGCAGGTCCCCGCGAAGGTCAGCGCGATCAAGGTCGAGGGCCGCCGCGCCTACGCCCAGGTCCGCGCCGGGCAGGACGTGGAGCTCGCCGCGCGCCCCGTCACCGTCTCCGAGTTCGCCGTGCACCGGCTCGTGCGCACCGCCGACGACGCCGGGCGGGAGGTCCTCGACGTCGACGTCACCGTGACCTGCAGCTCGGGCACCTACGTACGGGCCCTGGCCCGGGACCTCGGCGCCGACCTCGGGGTGGGCGGCCACCTGACCGCGCTGCGCCGCACCCGGGTGGGCGCGTGGACCCTCGAGGACGCATCCACCCTGGAGGAGCTCGCCGCGGAGGTGGCCGCCGGCCGCCCGCTGCCCGTGACGAGCCTGGAGGAGGCCGCCGCCGGACTGTTCCCCGTCCGCCGGCTGACCGCCGCCGAGGCCCAGGACGTCGCCCACGGCCGCCGGATCGGTCCCAGCGCCGCCGACAGCGGCCCTGGCCACGGCGGGACCCCGCCGGACCAGGACGCCGTGACCGCCGGCTTCGCCCCCGACGGGCGTCTCGTGGCCCTGCTGTCCGACCGCGGCCACCGCGGCGAGCGCACCGCCAAGCCCGTGCTCGTCTTCCTGCCCGGGGAGCGGTTCCCCGGGCCGCCCGGGACCCCCCGGGAGGAGCGCTGATGCTGTGGGGCTACGACGGCTGGTTCTGGGCCGCGGTCCTGCTGGGCGCCCTCTCCTTCCTGGTGTGCGCCGTGCAGGCCGCACGCGGGCGGCGGCCCGACGACTGGACCCAGGGCTCCGTGCTGCTGCTCGAGGCGTTCCTGCTCGTCTACGCCGTGGGCACGGTCGTCATGCACGTGCGGGGGCCCGGGCCCACCGGATCGGCCCTCGAGTACTGGGGCTACCTGCTGACCGCCCTGCTCATCCCGGCGGGAACCTTCGTGTGGTCCCTCGTGGAGCGCTCGAGCTGGTCCAACTGGGTGCTCGCGGCCGCGGGGCCGGTGGTGGCCATCATGGTCTACCGCATGAACTACATCTGGTACTACCAGTGAGCCCCGGACCCCGGACCGGTTCCCGGCCCATCACGACCCCGCAGGAGAGGCCCCGATGACGCACGACCGCCCGCAGGACGGCCCCACCCGGCTGCAGCGGCGCTTCGGGCCCCGCGCCGCCCCGGCGCGCGGCGACCGCAAGTCCTCGGGCTTCGGCCGGCTGGTCGTCGTGGTCTACGCGGTCTTCTCCCTCTCCGCCGGTGTCCGCTCGCTCTACCAGATCGCGACGGACTTCCAGGCCGCGCCGCTGCCGTACCTGCTCTCCGCGTTCGCCGCGGCCGTCTACGTGGTGGCCACCGTGGCCCTCGCCCGGCCCGGCCCCCGCTGGCACCGGCTGGCCACGGCCGCCGTGGCCGTGGAGCTGCTGGGCGTGCTCGGCGTGGGCCTGCTCTCGGTGCTCGTCCCGGAACTGTTCCCCGAGGCGAGCGTGTGGTCCCACTTCGGGCAGGACTACGGCTACGTCCCGCTCGTGCTGCCGGTGGTCGGCCTCGCCTGGCTCCGCCGGTCCCGGCCCCGGGGCGGGCGGGCACCCGCCTGAGCGCCCGTCCGTCCCGCGCGGCGCACCGGCACGCACCGGGTAGGCTCGGTCGCGGGCCGGAGCGCCCCGTGCCGCACGCCTCCCGAAAGGACCCCCGCCGATGCCCGTACGCCCCGACGGCGCCGAGGACTACGACGTCCCCGTCCTCACCGACGGCACCGTGGTGCTGCGCCGGCTCGAGGAGCGCGACGTCCCGCAGCTGGCCCGCAACTGCGCGGACCCCGCGGCCGCGGAGTTCACCACCGTGCCCCTGGGCTACACGGAGGCTGATGCGCGCTGGTACGTCGAGGAGTTCGTCCCCGCCGCCTGGCGCGCCGGCCGCGAGTACAACTGGGCGGTCGCCGACGCCCGGACCGACCGGCTGCACGGGACCGTGGGGCTCAACGCCCTGCGCGGGACCACGGCGGACATCGGGCTCAACTTCGGCCCCCACGCCCGCGGCACCGGCGCCGCCGAGGCCGCCTGCCGGCTGCTGCTCGAGCACGCCTTCGGGCGCCTGGGCCTCACCTATGCTTACTGGATGGCGAAGGTCCCCAACTGGGCCAGCCGCAAGCTCGCCTGGAGGCTCGGCTTCCGCTCCCCGGTGCGGATCGACGGGTTCATGGAGCAGCGCGGCGCCTCGGTGGACGCCTGGATCCTGACCCTCGGCGCGGAGGACCCACGCTCCCCGCAGGCCCCGTGGGACGGTCCGCCGTCCCCGGCCGCCGCCCCCGCGGAGGAGCCCGGCGGCCCGCACCGGCCCGTGCCGCCCCGACCCTGACCTGCCTGTTCCGTTCCTGCGAGGAGAAGCGTGTTCCGCTGGCGAGATCTCTCTGACGTCCCCCCGGGCTTCGGCCCGTCGGTCGTCACCATCGGCAATTTCGACGGTGTCCACCGGGGCCACCAGCGGGTGCTGTCCCAGCTCGTCGACTCCGCCCGCGAGCTGGGCTGGGCCTCGGTGGTCGTGACGTTCGACCCGCACCCCGCGCAGGTGCACCGCCCCGGCAGCCACCCGGGACTGATCATGGGCACCGAGGACAAGCTGGACGCCCTCGAGCGAACCGGCGCGGACGCCGCCCTCGTGCTGGAGTACAGCCTGGAGTTCGCGGCCCAGTCCACCGAGCAGTTCGTGCTGGGCACCCTGGTGGGTCCGCTCGGCGCGCGCTGCCTCGTGGTGGGCGAGGACACCCGCCTGGGCAAGGACAACACCGGCAACATCGACACGCTCCGGGAGCTGGGGCAGCGCCACGGGTTCGAGGTCCGCGTGGTCGACGACCTGCTCGACCCCCTGCATGAGCAGCACCCGGAGCACGCCCCGGCCGTGACCGCGGCGGGGGAGCGGCGCTGCTCCTCCACGTGGATCCGCGCCTGCCTGCAGGCGGGGGACGTGCGCGCGGCCGCCCGGCTGCTCGGGCGCCACCACCGGATGCGCGGGGAGGTGGTGCACGGGGCCGCCCGCGGGCGGGAGCTCGGCTATCCCACGGCCAACCTGTCCCCGGACGCGGCCGGGTTCGTCCCCGCGGACGGGGTGTACGCCGGGTGGCTGCTCGACGCCCACGGCACCCGCTGGCCCACCGCGATCTCCGTGGGGTCCAACCCGACGTTCGAGAACGTGCCCCGGCAGGTCGAGGCGCACGTCATCGACCGCCCCGAGGAGCGGGTCGAGGACTTCGACCTCTACGGCCAGGAGGTGGTCGTGGAGTTCGTCGCCCGGCTGCGCGGGATGGTCGCCTACGAGGGCGTCGACAAGCTCGTGGCCCAGATGGACGACGACGTCGAGCGCACCCGCGGCATCCTGGCCGCCGAGGCCTGAGCCCCGGCGGCCGGCCGGGCCCCTACATCTCCTCGTGCTCGTTCGGGTCGAACCCCGACCCGCTGATCCCCGTGTGCAGCATCTGCATCCGGTGCATCTGCTCCTCGTCCAGCTCCCAGTCGAAGACGTCGAGGTTCTCGGCCATGCGCCGGGGGTCGGAGCTCTTCGGGATCGGCACGGTGTGCGACTGCAGGTGCCAGCGGAGGACGACCTGGGCCGGGGTGCGGCCGGTGCGCCGGGCGATCCGCGCGATCCACTCGTGCTGGAGCAGATCGGTCTTGCGGCCCAGCGGGGACCAGGCCTGGGTGATGATGCGGTGCTCCGCGTGGAACTCCCGCAGCCGCTCCTGCTGGTACTGCGGGTGCAGCTCCACCTGGTTGACGGCCGGCGTCTCGCCGGTCTCCTCGACCAGGCGCCGGATGTGGGCGGGCGTGAAGTTGGACACCCCCACCGAGCGGACGAGCCCCTCCTGCCGCAGCTCCAGCATCGTCCGCCACGTCTCGACGTACCGGCCGACCGACGGGTTCGGCCAGTGGATGAGGTACAGGTCCACGTGGTCGGTGCCCAGCCGCCGCAGGGAGCCCTCGAGCGAGCGGCGCACGGAGTCCGTGCCGTGGTCCCGGCCCGGCAGCTTGGTGGTGAGGAACAGCTCGTCGCGCGGCACGCCGGCCGCCGCGATCGCGCGCCCCACGCCCGTCTCGTTGCCGTAGTTCACCGCGGTGTCGACCATCCGGTAGCCCAGCATGAGGGCCTCGGCGACGTCGGCCTCGGCCCCGGCGTCGTCCATCGGGTAGGTGCCCAGCCCGATCGCGGGAATGCGCCGGCCGTCCCGCATCGTGTGCGTGCGGTCGGCGACCGCCGGGCCCCGCCCGTCCTTCTCGTCCTTGCTCACGCGCTGCTCCTGCTCGTCTCGTCCTGCTCGTCCACGTGCTGCCGGCCCGGTCCTGGCCGGCCCGGACGGGCCGTGCGCCGGGACCCCGCCGTCGTGTCCCTCCCATCTTGGCCCACCGGCCGGGGGAGGCCCAGCGCAGCGCGCCGCGCCGCCCGGGGGTGGGGCGGCGCGCCCGGGTCCGCTAGACTGGACGGCGGTCCGACTGCAGTCCGTGGTTGTCGGACCCCCGGGGGAGTCCCGGGACCCGGCGACGAGCCCGTCGTCCGGGCCGCACGGTACTGACTCGAACGGAGTTACACGTGGCACTCGACGCCGCCATCAAGCAGGAGATCATCAAGGACTTCGCCACCCACGAGGGCGACACCGGTTCGCCCGAGGTGCAGATCGCGGTCCTGACCCGCCGGATCGCCGATCTGACGGAGCACCTGAAGCAGCACAAGCACGACCACCACACCCGCCGCGGCCTGATGGCCCTGGTCGGTCGCCGTCGCCGCATGCTGACCTACCTGCGCGACACCGACATCACGCGCTACCGCACGCTCATCGAGCGGCTCGGCCTGCGCCGCTAGTCGGCACCCGGCGGCGTCCGCCCGGCAACGGGAGGACGCCGCCGAGCACCGGGCCCGCACGGCACAGCAGCCGGGCGGACCCCCGCACCACCAGAGACAGCACCATCGAACACCAGACGGGGCCACCGCGCCGATCATTCGCGGTCCTCGGTAGTGATCTCCGGACACCGGACGGCCCCCGCGGCCCCGGACCTTCCGTGGATCTCGATCGAAGACCGGGTGACGCGCGGACGGTCCCGCCGACACGAAACGGAGGTGACCCTTGGAGGGTCCCGAGATCCAGTACGCCGAAGCCGTCATCGACAACGGCTCCTACGGAAAGCGCGTCGTGCGCTTCGAGACCGGCCGCCTCGCCAAGCAGGCCGCCGGCTCCACCCTCGTCTCCATCGACGAGGACACCACCATGCTCGCCGCCACCACGGTGGGCAAGTCCCCCCGCCAGGGCTTCGACTTCTTCCCCCTGACGGTCGACGTCGAGGAGCGGATGTACGCGGCCGGGCGCATCCCGGGCTCGTTCTTCCGCCGCGAGGGCCGCCCCTCCACGGACGCGATCCTCACCTGCCGGCTCATCGACCGCCCGCTGCGCCCCGCCTTCGGCAAGGGCATCCGCAACGAGGTGCAGGTCGTCGTCACGATCCTGTCCATGAACCCGGACGAGATCTACAACACCGTCGCGATCAACGCCGCGTCCATGGCCACGACCCTGTCCGGGATGCCCTTCCAGGGTCCCGTGGGCGGCGTGCGCGTGGCGCTCATGGCCGGCGAGAACGGCCAGCACCAGTGGGTGGCCTTCCCGAAGCACTCGCAGCTCGAGAACGCCGTGTTCGACATGGCCGTGGCCGGCCGCGTCGTGACCGGCAAGGACGGCTCCGAGGACGTCGCGATCATGATGGTCGAGGCCGAGGCCACCGACAACTCCTGGAACCTGATCAAGAACAACGGCGCCGTGGCCCCCACCGAGGAGCTCGTGGCCCAGGGCCTCGAGGCCGCCAAGCCCGCCATCAAGGCCCTGTGCGACGCCCAGGCCGACCTCAAGGCCCGCGCCGGCAAGCCCGACATGGACCTGCCCCGCTTCGGCGGCTTCGGCGACGACGTCAAGGAGGCCGTCGCGGCCTCCGTCGGCACCCGGCTCGCCGAGGTGTACTCGATCGCCGACAAGCAGGAGCGCGAGACCGCGACCGACGCGCTGCACCAGGCGACCCTGGCCGAGCTCGCCGGCGAGGACGGGCCCTTCGCCGACCGCAAGGACGAGGTCAACGGCGCCTACCAGGCGCTCACCAAGCAGACCGTGCGCCAGCGCATCCTCACCGAGCAGGTCCGCATCGACGGCCGCGGCCTGACGGACATCCGCCAGCTCACCGCCGAGGTCGAGGTCCTGCCCCGCGTGCACGGCTCCGCGATCTTCGAGCGCGGCGAGACCCAGATCATGGGCGTGACCACGCTGAACATGCTCAAGATGGAGCAGCAGATCGACTCGCTGTCCCCCGTCAAGCACAAGCGCTACGTGCACCACTACAACTTCCCGCCGTACTCCACCGGCGAGACCGGCCGCGTGGGCTCCCCGAAGCGCCGCGAGATCGGCCACGGGGCACTGGCCGAGCGGGCCATCACCCCGGTGCTGCCCTCCCGCGAGGAGTTCCCCTACGCCATCCGCCAGGTCTCCGAGGCGCTGGGCTCCAACGGCTCCACGTCGATGGGCTCCGTCTGCGCCTCCACCCTGTCGCTGCTCAACGCCGGCGTGCCCCTGCGCGCGCCGGTGGCCGGCATCGCCATGGGCCTGGTCTCGGACGAGGTGGACGGGGAGACCCGCTACGCCGCGCTGACCGACATCCTGGGCGCCGAGGACGCGCTGGGCGACATGGACTTCAAGGTGGCGGGCACCTCCGAGTTCGTGACCGCGATCCAGCTCGACACCAAGCTCGACGGAATCCCCTCCTCGGTGCTGGACGCCGCGCTGACCCAGGCCCGCGAGGCCCGGCTGCACATCCTCGGCGTGCTGAACGCGGCCATCGACCAGCCGGACGAGATGAGCGAGTTCGCCCCGCGCGTGATCTCCGTGACCGTCCCCGTCTCCAAGATCGGCGAGGTCATCGGCCCCAAGGGCAAGATGATCAACCAGATCCAGGAGGACACCGGCACCGACATCTCGATCGAGGACGACGGCACCGTCTACATCGGCGCCACCGACGGCCCCTCGGCCGAGGCGGCCCGCGCGGCGATCAACGCGATCGCCAACCCGCAGGTCCCGGAGGTCGGCGAGCGCTACCTGGGCACCGTGGTCAAGACCACGACCTTCGGCGCCTTCGTCTCCCTCACCCCGGGCAAGGACGGCCTGCTGCACATCTCGGAGCTGCGCAAGCTCAACGAGGGCAAGCGCGTCACCGACGTCGAGGACGTCCTCGGCGTGGGCCAGAAGGTCCAGGTGGAGATCACGAAGGTCGACGACCGCGGCAAGCTGTCCCTGGCCCCCGTGGTCGCCGAGGAGCCCAACGTACCCACCGAGGACGACGACGCCACCGAGGCCTGAGCCGGGCCCGTCCCGCGCACAGCACCGCACGAGCACAGAAAGCAGCACAGCTGGATGACGGCAGTCGATCTGCCGCTGGAGGCGGGCGACCGCGGCCCGGGGAGCACCCCCGGCCCGGACGCCCGCCTCTCGGCGGTTCCCCGCAGTTCCCCCTCCGCCGCGGCCGCGGCCCTGACCACGGCCGCCGCGGGGTTCAGCCACACCCTCCACGAGGGCGCCGGCGGCAACGTGGTCCGTCGCACGGTCCTGCCGTGCGGCACCCGGGTGGTCACCGAGCGGATGCCCGCCCAGCGGGCCGTGACGGTCGGCTTCTGGGTCGGCGTCGGCTCCCGCGACGAGCAGCCCGGCCGCCTGGGCTCCACGCACTTCCTCGAGCACCTGCTGTTCAAGGGCACCGAGCGACGCTCGGCGCTGCAGATCGCGGAGGCGTTCGACGAGGTGGGCGGGGAGTCCAACGCCGCCACGGCCAAGGAGCACACGTGCTACTACGCGCGGGTCCTGGCCGAGGACCTGCCGATGTCGATCGACGTCATCACCGACATGGTGACGTCGGCCGCCCTGGACCCGGACGAGCTCGAGCGGGAGCGGGGGGTCATCCTCGAGGAGCTCGCGATGGACAAGGACGACCCCGAGGACGTCGCCTTCGAGGAGTTCACCCAGCGGGTGCTGGGGGCCCACCCCCTCGGCCGGCCCATCGGCGGGACCCCCGAGGAGATCCTCGCGGTGCCCCGTGACGCGGTGGTCGAGCACTACCGCCGCCACTACCGGCCCGAGGGCCTCGTGGTCACGGCCGCCGGCGGCCTCGAGCACGACGTCGTCGTCGCCCTCGTCGCCGAGGCCCTCGAGCGCGCGGGCTGGGACCCGGCCGCCCCGGCGGCCCCCCTCCCGCGGCGCGAGCGCACCCCCGCGCCCCTGGAGCCGGACTGGGGCGAGCACTTCCTGGAGCGGCCCGTGGAGCAGACCAACGTGGTCGTCGGCCGGCCCGGGCTCGTGGCCGGGGACGACCGCCGCTTCGCGATGACCGTGCTCAACGCGGCCCTGGGCGGCGGGATGTCCTCCCGCCTGTTCCAGGAGATCCGCGAGAAGCGCGGCCTGGCCTACAGCACGTTCTCCTTCTCGGGCGCCTACTCGGACGCCGGCTACTTCGGGATGTACGCCGGGTGCCTGCCCGCGCGCACCGACGAGGTCCTGGCGCTCATGGCCGGCGAGCTGGAGACGCTCGCCCGGGACGGCATCGGGGCGGACGAGCTGCGCAAGGTCGTGGGCCAGCTGGGCGGGGGCACCGTGCTCGCCCTCGAGGACACCGGGTCCCGGATGTCCCGGCTGGGCTCCGCGGAGCTGAAGTCCGGGGAGTTCCTCGACATCGACGAGTCCCTGGACCGGGTCCGCTCCGTGACCCCGGAGCAGGTCCGGGAGCTCGCGGGGTGGCTCGCCGAGGGCCCGGTCGTGACCACCATCGTGGCGCCCACCCGCCGCTGACCGCACGCCGCCGCCGGGAGCCGGCGGCGGCGCCGCCCCTCCCGTGACCTAGAGTTGGAGCCATGACCGAGCGCACCGCCCCCGTGACCACCGACGCCCCGCCGTCCGCCCCCGCCGAGCTGCGCGTCGCCGTGCTCGGCGCGCGCGGGCGGATGGGCAGCGAGGCCGTGCAGGCGGTGCGCCGCACCGAGGGCCTCCAGCTCGTCGCCGAGCTCGGCCGGGAGGACTCCCTCCAGGCCCTGGTCGCCGCCGGCGCGGAGGTCGTGGTCGACCTCACGGTCCCCTCCGCCACGGAGGCCAACGTCCGCTTCGCCGTGCAGCACGGCATGCACTGCGTCGTGGGCACCACCGGCTGGGACGCCGAGCGGCTGGACCGGCTCGAGGCGCTGCTGGCCGAGCACCCCGGGGTGGGAGTGCTCGTCGCCCCCAACTTCTCGGTGGGCGCGGTGCTGGCCATGCGCTTCTCCGCGCAGGCCGCCCGGTTCTTCGAGTCCGTCGAGATCGTCGAGCTGCACCACCCGGACAAGGTGGACGCCCCCTCGGGCACCGCAGCCCGCACCGCCGCCCTCGTCGGGCAGGCACGGCGGGCCGCGGGGGTCGCGCCGTCGCCGGACGCCACGGAGCAGGACCCGGGCGGGGCCCGCGGCGCGCTCGTGGAGGACGTCCGGGTGCACTCCGTGCGCCTGCGCGGGCTCGTCGCCCACCAGGAGACGCTGCTGGGCGGCGTCGGCGAGCAGCTCACCATCCGGCACGACTCCTTCGACCGGATCTCCTTCATGACCGGCGTGGTGCTCGGCGTCCGGGAGGTGGGCTCCCACCAGGGGCTCACGCACGGGCTCGAGGGCTACCTCGACCTGGGGCTGTAGCGCCGATGGACTCCATCCGGGCCTGGATCTGGGGCCTGCTCGCGGCGGCCCTGCTGACCCTGTGGCTGCTGCCCGTCCCCGGCGGCTCGAAGCTGTGGATCCTCGCCGTGCTCGTCTTCGCGGGCGTCTTCACGCTCCTGGAGTCCACGAGCAAGGCGAAGATGCTCGCCGCGGCCATGGTGACGCTGCTCGTCGTCTACCTGGGCCTGAGCCTGCACCGCGCGGTGCTGCTGCTGGGCACGGACGGCTGGATCGCCAAGGCCTTCGGCGTCGCCATGCTGGTGCTCCCGGCCGTGGGCGTGTGGGCGCTCGTGCGCGAGATCCTGTTCGGGGTCCGGACCGAGCAGCTCGGCCGGACGCTGCACGAGGAGGGCGGGCTGCCGCCCGACGACCTCCCGCGCACCCCCGGCGGGCGCATCGTGCGCGAGGCCGCCGACGAGCGCTTCGGGGCCGTCCGGGCGCAGACCGAGGCGGACCCGGGCGACTGGCGCAACTGGTACCGGCTCTCCCTGGCCTACGCGGCCGCCGGGGACCGGACCCGCGCCCGCTCCGCGATGCGCGACGCCGTGGCCCTCTCCCGCGGGCGCACCCCCCGCAACGTGGAGCCCGCCGACCCCCCGGGCGAGGGCCGGGCCTGACCGTGGTGGCGAGCCCCCGCCGCCCGCCCGCCGGTGCCCCCGCCGCGGAGGCGGTAACCTGGCACCCATGACTGCCAACGCCTCGCCCTCCGCCGCCGACCTCCCCGCGACCCGGTCCGAGCCCCTGTTCGGGACGCTGCTCACCGCGATGATCACCGTCTTCGCCGCGGACGGGTCCGTGGACCTGGACGCCACCGCGGCCATGGCCGTCCAGCTCGTCGACGACGGCTGCGACGGCCTCGTGGTGTGCGGCACCACGGGGGAGTACTCCACCATGACCGACGAGGAGAACCTCTCCGTGTTCCGCGCGGTCAAGGAGGCCGTCGGCTCCCGCGTGCCGCTGCTCGCGGGCACCGGCTCCAACGACACCGAGCACTCCCGCTACCTCTCCCGCGCGGCCGAGAAGCTCGGCATGGACGGGCTGCTCATCGTCACCCCCTACTACAACAAGCCCTCCCAGGCCGGTGTCGAGGCCCACTTCCGCAGCCTCGCGGACTCCGTGGACCTGCCGATCATGCTCTACGACATCCCCGGCCGCGCCGGCATCCCGATCGCGACCGAGACCCTCATCTCCCTGGCCGGGCACCCCAACATCGTGGCCGTCAAGGACGCCAAGGCGGACCTGGTCGCCGCGACCCGGGTGCTGGCCGAGACCGACCTGCTCTACTACTCGGGCGACGACGGCCTGACCCTGCCCTGGATGGCCATCGGCGCCGCCGGGCTCATCGGCGTCACCACCCACGTGGCCACCGCCCGGTACCGCGAGCTCGTCGACGCGGTCCGTGCCCAGGACCTCGCCACGGCCCGGCGGATCAACGCCGAGCTCGAGCCCGTCGTCCGCGCCACGATGACCCGCGCCCCCGGCGCCGTCGCGGCGAAGACGATCCTCATGTGGCAGGGCCGGCTGCCGCACAACACCGTGCGGCTCCCGCACGTCCCGCCCACGGAGGCCGAGGCCGCCCTGATCCGCGCGGACCTGCGGGGCTCGGTCGTCGCCGACACCCTCCTCGAGACCATCGACTGACGAAAGGGGTCCCATGACCCAGTGGCACACCGACCTGGCGGCTCCCCCCGCCCTCGGCAAGGACGTCCTGCGCGTCGTCCCGCTGGGCGGGCTGGGCGAGGTCGGACGGAACATGACGGTGTTCGAGATCAACGGGCAGCTGCTCGTGGTCGACTGCGGCGTGCTCTTCCCCGAGGAGACCCAGCCGGGCGTGGACCTCATCCTCCCGGACCTCAACCACATCGTCGACCGGCTCGACGACGTCGTGGCCGTGGTGCTGACCCACGGCCACGAGGACCACATCGGCGCCGTCCCGTACCTGCTGAAGCGCCGCCCCGACATCCCCGTGATCGGCTCCCGGCTGACGCTCGCGCTCATCGAGGCGAAGCTCCAGGAGCACCGGATCAAGCCCTACACCATGGCGGTGCGGGAGGGGCAGGTCGAGCGGCTCGGCGAGTTCGAGTGCGAGTTCGTGGCCGTCAACCACTCGATCCCGGACGCCCTCGCGGTGTTCCTGCGCACGAAGGCCGGCACCGTCCTGCACACGGGCGACTTCAAGATGGACCAGCTGCCGCTCGACGGCCGGATCACCGACCTGCGCCACTTCGCCCGGCTGGGGGAGGAGGGCGTGGACCTGTTCCTCACCGACTCCACCAACGCCGAGGTCCCCGGGTTCACCCCCACGGAGAAGCACATCGGCCCCGTCCTCGCGGACGTGATCGGGCGCGCCCCGAAGCGCGTGGTCGTGGCGTCCTTCTCGTCGCACGTCCACCGCGTGCAGCAGGTGCTGGACGCCGCCGCCGAGCACGGGCGCAAGGTCGCGTTCATGGGCCGGTCCATGGTGCGCAACATGACCATCGCCGAGAAGCTGGGCTACCTGGAGGTCCCGCCGAACACCCTGATCGACCAGAAGCGGATCGACGAGCACGCGGACTCGGAGCTGGTCATCATGTGCACCGGGTCGCAGGGGGAGCCGATGGCCGCGCTGTCCCGGATGGCCAACGGCGACCACAAGGTCCAGCTCACCGAGGGCGACACCGTGATCCTCGCGTCCTCCCTCATCCCCGGCAACGAGAACTCGGTCTTCCGGATCATCAACGGGCTCATGCGGCTGGGCGCCACCGTGGTCCACAAGGGCACCGCCAGGGTGCACGTCTCCGGGCACGCCGCCGCGGGCGAGCTGCTGTACTGCTACAACATCGTGGAGCCCGGCTACGTCATGCCGGTGCACGGCGAGGTCCGCCACCTCATCGCCAACGGCAAGCTCGCCGAGGAGACCGGCGTGCCCACCGACCACGTGCTCCTGGCCGAGGGCGGCACCGTGGTGGACATGGCCGACGGCGAGGCGCGGATCACCGGCCAGGTCGAGTGCGGCTACGTCTACGTGGACGGCTCCTCCGTGGGCACGATCACCGACGCCGACCTCAAGGACCGGCTCGTGCTGGCCGAGGAGGGCTTCATCTCCGTCATCACCGTGGTCAACCGGGACACCGGCAAGGTCGTCACAGGCCCGGACGTGCACGCCCGCGGCGTGGCCGAGGACGACAGCGTGTTCGACGAGATCAAGCCGAGGATCACCGCCGCGCTCGAGGACGCCATCAACCACTCGGGCAAGAACCACACCACCCAGCAGCTCCAGCAGGTGGTGCGCCGCACCATCGGCTCCTGGGTCAGCCGCCGGCTGCGCCGCAAGCCCATGATCGTCCCGGTCGTCATCGAGGCCTGAGCCCCCGGTCCCTCCCCCCGTGCGGCACCGCTGACGGGGGGAGGCCGTGGTCTACCCTGGGAGCATGGCGACTCGTACTTCCCCCGCCCGCAAGGGCGCCTCGACGTCGCGTGGCAAGAACAGCACGTCTTCTGCGCGGTCGTCGGGATCCAGCCGGTCCACCTCCACCCGCCGTCCGTCGACCGCCGGACGGGGCTCCGCGGCGCCCGCCGCGAGCTCCCCGCGGGTGCTGCACGGCACGGGCGCCGCCCTGGCCTGGTGCGCCCGCGCCGTCGGAGGCGTCTGGACGGCCCTCGCCCACGTGGTCGGCGGCGCCGTGCGCCGCATGGGCACCCTGCGCACGGACGTGCCCGCGGAGTCGCTGCGCGACGGCGGCGCCCTCTTCCTGCTGATGCTGGGCCTCCTCGCCGCGGCCGTCGAGTGGTGGAACCTGCCCGGCGCGTCCGCGCCGTGGCTGGCGGTCCCCGCCGTGGCGGTGCACGAGGTCCTCGCGGGGACCTTCGGCTGGACGGCCCTGGTGCTGCCGCTGCCCCTCGTGGGCTTCGCCCTGCGCCGCTTCCGCCACCCCGAGGACACCTCGGCCAACAACCGCATCGCGATCGGGCTGGGCGCCGCCGTCGTCGCCGGCTCCGGCCTCGCGCACGTGCTCCTGGGGCAGCCGTCCCCGAGCCAGGGCCAGGAGGCGCTCCGGAGCGCCGGCGGCTACGTGGGATTCCTCGCCGCCGACCCGCTGAGCGCCCTCATCACCCCGGTCGGCGCCGGCGCGATCTTCGTCGCGGCCCTGTTCCTGTCCGTGCTCGTGGTCACCGCGACGCCCGTCAACCTCATCCTGCCGCGACTGCGGCAGGGCTACTGGCGGCTCATGGGCCAGGACGGGCCCGTCTCCGCGACCGACGTGTCCGCCGCCCGGCACGACCGCTCCTACCTGGACGAGCACGCCGCGCGCGCCGAGGCGGCCAAGACCCGCCGCGAGAAGCGCCGCGAGCGCAAGGCGGCCGAGGCCGAGCGCCGCGCCCTCGACGGCTACCGCGGGGACGAGGCCTTCGAGCGCGCCGTCGTCGCCGAGGAGGCCGCCGACGGCCAGGCGCCCACCCGCGTCTTCGACGTCGACTCCGCGCGCGCCGCCCGGCAGCGGGCCGCCGCGGCGGGAACGGCGGGGGCGGCGGGATCCGCCGAGCCGGCCGCCGCCGCGGAGCAGAGGGGCGACGTCCCCCGGCCGGGGCAGAAGCGGCCCACCCAGGAGCAGCTCGCCGCCCGCCGGCTGCGCCGGGAGCAGGGCCTCGAGCCGGCCGCGGACACCGCCGCGGGCTCCGGCTCCCCGGCGCTGGAGGACGTGGCCGCCGAGCCCACCGGCTCCACGTCCGTCACCGCCCGCACCCACACCCCCGAGTCGCCCATCCCCGCCCGCGCGGAGCAGCTCAAGCTCGAGGGCGACATCGCCTACTCCCTGCCCGCGGCCGGCGCGCTCGTGCAGGGACCGCCGCCCAAGGAGCGCTCCGAGGCCAACGACGCCGTGGTCGCCTCCCTGACGAGCGTGCTGGAGCAGTTCAACGTGGACGCCGTGGTCACCGGCTTCTCCCGCGGGCCCACCGTCACCCGGTACGAGATCGAGCTGGGCTCCGGCACCAAGGTCGAGCGCGTCACGGCGCTGTCCAAGAACATCGCCTACGCCGTGGCCTCCGCGGACGTGCGCATCCTCTCGCCGATCCCCGGCCGGTCCGCGATCGGCATCGAGATCCCGAACACCGACCGCGAGACCGTGTCCCTGGGCGACGTCCTGCGCTCGCACAACGCCCGCAAGACGGAGCACCCCATGGTCATGGGCGTGGGCAAGGACGTCGAGGGCGGCTACGTGGTGGCCAACCTCGCGAAGATGCCGCACCTGCTCGTCGCCGGCGCCACCGGCGCGGGCAAGTCGAGCTTCGTGAACTCGATGATCGTCTCGCTCCTGATGCGCGCCACCCCGGACGAGGTGCGGATGGTCATGGTCGACCCGAAGCGGGTCGAGCTGACCGCCTACGAGGGCGTGCCCCACCTGATCACCCCCATCATCACGAACCCCAAGAAGGCCGCCGAGGCGCTGCAGTGGGTCGTGCGGGAGATGGACGCCCGCTACGACGACCTCTCGCACTACGGGTACAAGCACGTCGACGACTTCAACAAGGCCGTGCGCAACGGCAAGGTCCAGCCCGAGCCCGGCTCGAAGCGCGTGATCCGGCCGTACCCGTACCTCCTCGTGATCGTCGACGAGCTCGCGGACCTGATGATGGTCGCCCCGCGCGACGTCGAGGACGCGATCGTGCGGATCACCCAGCTCGCCCGTGCCGCCGGCATCCACCTGGTGCTCGCCACCCAGCGGCCCTCCGTGGACGTGGTCACCGGTCTGATCAAGGCCAACGTGCCCTCCCGGATGGCGTTCGCGACGTCCTCGGTCACCGACTCCCGCGTGGTCCTGGACCAGCCGGGCGCCGAGAAGCTCATCGGCCAGGGCGACGCCCTGTTCCTGCCCATGGGCGCCTCCAAGCCGATGCGCGTGCAGGGCGCGTGGGTCACCGAGTCGGAGATCCACGAGGTCGTCGACCACGTCAAGGGCCAGATGAAGGCGCACTACCGCCAGGACGTGGTGCAGGAGGCCCCCAAGAAGACCATCGACGAGGACATCGGGGACGACCTCGACGTCCTCCTGCAGGCCACCGAGCTCGTGGTGACCACGCAGTTCGGGTCCACCTCCATGCTCCAGCGCAAGCTGCGCGTCGGCTTCGCCAAGGCCGGCCGGCTCATGGACCTGTTGGAGTCCCGCGGCGTCGTCGGGCCCTCCGAGGGGTCCAAGGCGCGGGACGTGCTCGTCAAGCCCGACGACCTCGCCGCGACCCTCGCCGTGCTCCGGGGCGAGGAGCCGCCCGCGCCGCCGGCCGGCGCCGGCGGGTCGGTCGACTACGGCGAGGACCCGGTCGAGGCCTCGCTGGCCCGGACCGCGACCGACCACGGCGACGGCGCCGAGGACCCCGAGGAGTCCGAGGACGCCTGGCAGCTGACCGGCCGCTGAGCCGACCCCGTCCCACCCACCAGGAAGCGAGCACCAGATGAGCCCCGCGGACCCGGCGTCCAACCTCAACCTGCCGAACGCGCTGACCGCCCTGCGCATCGTGCTGGTGCCCTTCTTCGTGTGGTTCCTGTGGGTGGGAGGCACCCAGGGGGAGGACTCCCTGGGCATGCGGTGGGCCGCCCTGGCGGTCTTCGCGGTCGCCATGTACACGGACAAGCTCGACGGCGACATCGCCCGGGCCCGCGGGCTGATCACCAGCTTCGGCAAGATCGCCGACCCCATCGCCGACAAGCTGCTGACCGGCGCCGCGTTCGTGGTGCTCTCGATGCTCGGCGAGCTGTGGTGGTGGGTGACCGTGGTGATCCTCGTCCGCGAGTGGGGGATCACGCTCCTGCGCTTCGTCGTCATCCGCTACGGCGTCATGGCCGCCTCGAAGGGCGGCAAGCTCAAGACCGTCCTGCAGACCGTGGCGCTCCTGCTCCTGCTGCTCCCGCTGGTGCCCCTGGTGGGCGCGTGGTGGCCGTGGCTGGGCTGGATCGCGATGGGGGCGGCCCTCGTGGTCACGGTCGTGACCGGCGTGGACTACGTGGTCAAGGCGGTCCAGCTGCGCCGCCGGGCGCTGGCCGGGCGGAACGCGGCGTGACGGAGCCGCAGCCGGCCGCCCGGGCGCTCGTCGAGGAGGCCGTCCGCCGGGCGCTGACGGTCGCGACCGCGGAGTCCCTCACCGGGGGAGCGCTGGCCGCCGCCGTCGTCGACGTCCCCGGGGCCTCGGCCTGCTTCGAGGGCGCGGTCGTCTCCTACTCCAACCGGGTCAAGACCGAGGTCCTCGGCGTGCCGGCCCGGCTGCTCGCCGAGCGGGGCTCCGTCGACCCCGAGGTCGCGGTCGCCATGGCGGAGGGCGCCCGCCGCCGCCTCGGCACGGACTGGGCCGTCTCCACCACGGGCGCCGCCGGCCCCGAGCCGCACGACGGCAAGCCGGTGGGCACGGTCTACGTGGGCGTCGCCGGACCGGGCGGGTCCACCGTCCACGAGCTGGCCGCGGCGGGGGGCCGGGCGGAGATCCGGGCGGCCGCCGTGCGCGCCGCCCTCGAGCGGCTCACGGCGGCCCTGGTGCTCCCAGCCAACTCACAGTGAAAAACCGCCTCCTGCGGGGAAGAATGGAACCGTCAGCGGGGTTAGCAATGATCGCAGGCTCGAGTTGAGCCGATCGAAGTCAAGATGTCGACCGGCCGGCGCCGAGGCACCGCCCGCAGCAGGCGGTGAAGCTGCCGCACACACGAGGAGACGAGCGATTCACATGACCAAGCAACCCGTGTCCGTCAATGGCGTCGTCCGTTGGAAGGACGTGGGCCTCGACGAGGACGACAGCACCGAGACGAAGGACATGAAGATGGGTGTACTCCGCCAGGAGATCGGTGAGGTCCTGCGCAGCGTCCGCCAGCGCCAGGGACGCACCCTCCGAGAGGTCTCGCACAGCGCCCGCGTCTCCCTCGGCTACCTCAGCGAGGTGGAGCGCGGACAGAAGGAGGCCTCCTCCGAGCTGCTCGCGTCGATCTGCGCCGCGCTCGACATCCCGATGTCCCAGATGCTGCGCGAGGTCGCGGACCGGCTGGCCTACGCCGAGGGCCTCCTGGTCCCGGACACCGTGCCCAGCGACCTCACCGAGCAGTACTCGCGGGAGTTCGGCCGGGTCAACGGCGGCGAGGCCGCCGCGGCCGGCGCCCGCTGATCCGCCCGGGCGGCCCGCCGCCCGCCCACGACGTCCCGGAGGGCTCGTCGGTCCCAGGACCGCCGGGCCCTCCGGCCTGTGCCGGCCCCGCCGCCCGGATGGCAGGATGGACGGGCACGACCCCCGGCCGGCAGCACGACGAAGGAGGACGCGGATGAGGCTGAGCAGCTTCTGGCAGCTCATGGCCGACGAGTTCGGCGCGGGCTACAGCAGGGTCCTGGCCCGGGACCTGGTGCTCGGGGAGCTCGAGCACCGCACGGCCGCCGAGGCCATCGAGGCCGGCGTCGACCCGCGGACCGTGTGGTTCGCCCTCTGCCGGGCCCAGGACGTCCCCGAGTCCCGCTGGTGGGGCGTGGACCGCCCGCCCCGGGACTGACACCCGCCGGGCTCCCGGCGCGCCCGTGGACCCGCGACCGCTTCGAAGGTATATTCGAAGCAGCGGGTCGCGGACTGCACAGCCCGGTCCGTCCCGGGAGAGTGGTTCCCGCTCCTCCCCAGGCCCCGCGCGAAGCCTTACGGTGTCCGACCACGGCGATACCGTGGAACACGAAAAGACCAGCAGCAACGGTTCCGGCCGCACCGGCGGAACCCCCCGAACACGAGGTGGACCATGGCAGCCAAGGGCAGCAACAAGCAGAGCGCCGACCAGCAGTTCGGCAGCGACCGCGAGAAGGCTCTCGAGACCGTTCTCGCGCAGATCGACAAGAACTACGGCAAGGGCTCGGTCATGCGCCTGGGCGACCGTCCGGCGACCAAGATCGAGACCATCCCCACCGGGTCCATCGCGATGGACGTCGCGCTGGGCATCGGCGGGTTCCCGCGCGGGCGCGTCGTGGAAATCTACGGCCCGGAGTCCTCCGGCAAGACGACCGTGGCCCTGCACGCGGTCGCCAACGTCCAGAAGGCCGGCGGGATCGCCGCCTTCATCGACGCCGAGCACGCCCTCGACCCCTCCTACGCCGAGAAGCTCGGCGTGGACACCGACAGCCTGCTGGTCTCGCAGCCGGACACCGGTGAGCAGGCCCTGGAGATCATGGACATGCTCGTCGGCTCCGGATCCATCGACATCATCGTCATCGACTCGGTGGCGGCCCTGGTGCCCAAGGCCGAGATCGAGGGCGAGATGGGCGACAGCCACGTGGGCCTGCAGGCCCGCCTGATGAGCCAGGCGCTGCGCAAGATCACCGGCCGGCTCTCCCACTCGAACACCACCGCGATCTTCATCAACCAGCTGCGCGAGAAGATCGGGGTGTTCTTCGGCAGCCCCGAGACCACCACCGGTGGCAAGGCGCTGAAGTTCTACGCCTCGGTCCGCGTGGACGTGCGCCGCATCGAGACCCTCAAGGACGGGGCCAACCCGGTGGGCAACCGGACCCGCGCCAAGATCGTCAAGAACAAGATGGCGCCGCCCTTCAAGCAGGCCGAGTTCGACATCCTCTACGGGGAGGGCATCTCCACCGAGGGCGGGCTCATCGACATGGGCGTGGAGCACGGCATCGTCAAGAAGTCCGGGGCGTGGTTCACCTACGAGGGCGACCAGCTGGGGCAGGGCAAGGAGAACTCGCGCCGGTTCCTCAAGGACAACCCGGAGCTGGCCGAGGAGATCGAGCGCCGGATCCTGGTGAAGCTCGGGGTCGTCGAGGAGCCGGAGACCGCCGAGGAGACCGCGGAGGAGCAGCCCGTGACCGGGCTGCCCACCGAGGTCGCCGGCCCGGCCTTCTGAGCGGGTCCGTGACCGAGAGCCCGTACGACCGCCGGCGCCGCCGGTCCTCCGCCCGCCACCGCGGGCCGGAGGGCCCGGCGGCGTCGTCGTCCCCGGCCCAGGACCCCGAGCCGGACGCCCGGGAGGTGGCCCGGGCGATCGTCCTGCGCCAGCTCACCGCCTCGGCGAAGAGCCGCAAGCAGCTCGAGGACAAGCTCGCCGACCGCAACGTCCCCGAGGACGTTGCCCGGGAGGTGCTGGACCGGTTCGAGGAGGTCGACCTCGTCGACGACGCCCAGTTCGCGGAGCTCTACGTCCGCTCCCGGGCCGGCTCCCGCAAGCTCTCCCGGTCCGCGATCCGGCGGGAGCTGGCCACCCGCGGCGTCACGGGGGAGATCGCCGAGTCGGCACTCGAGCAGCGCACCGACGAGGACGAGCGGGCGGACGCCGCCGAGCTGGTGCGCCGCAAGCTCCCCGCCGGGGCCGAGCTCACCGACCGCGCCGAGCGGGACAAGGCCGTGCGGCGGCTGGTCGGGATGCTCGGGCGCAAGGGCTACCCGCCCGGGCTGGCCTTCGCCGTGGTGAAGGAGGAGCTCGAGGCGCGCTCCGGTGCCGCGGTCCAGGACGACGAGATGGGCGAGGAACACCCGGAGACCCCGTGACCGGGACCGCCCCGTACAATTGTCCGGTGATGTCGACCCCCGCAGCCCTTTCCCCGGACCCGACCGCGTCCTCCGGCGCGCCCGCCCCGCGCTCCTACGAGGTGCGCACGTTCGGGTGCCAGATGAACGTCCACGACTCCGAGCGGATCACGGGTCTGCTCGAGGCCGCCGGCTACGTCCCCGCCGCCGGCGGCGAGCCGGACCTCGTGGTGTTCAACACGTGCGCCGTGCGCGAGAACGCCGACAACAAGCTCTACGGCAACCTCGGCCAGCTCGTGCCCGCCAAGAAGCGCAACAAGGACCTGCAGATCGCCGTCGGCGGTTGCCTCGCGCAGAAGGACCAGGCCACCATCCTCGAGCGGGCGCCGTGGGTGGACGTCGTCTTCGGCACCCACAACATCGGCTCCCTGCCCGCCCTGCTGGAGCGCTCGCGGCACAACGCCGAGGCGCAGCTGGAGATCCTCGACGCCCTCGAGGTGTTCCCCTCGACGCTGCCCACCAAGCGGGACAGCGCCTACTCGGGGTGGGTCTCGATCTCCGTGGGCTGCAACAACACCTGCACGTTCTGCATCGTCCCGTCCCTGCGCGGCAAGGAGAAGGACCGGCGGCCCGGGGAGGTCCTCGCCGAGGTGCAGGCCCTCGTGGACGACGGGGCGGTCGAGGTCACGCTCCTGGGGCAGAACGTGAACTCCTACGGCGTGGAGTTCGGGGACCGCGGGGCGTTCGCCAAGCTGCTGCGGGCGTGCGGGCAGATCGAGGGCCTGGAGCGCGTGCGCTTCACCAGCCCGCACCCGGCCGCCTTCACGGACGACGTCATCGACGCCATGGCGGAGACCCCCAACGTCATGCCGCAGCTGCACATGCCCCTGCAGTCCGGCTCCGACCGGATCCTCAAGGAGATGCGCCGCTCCTACCGCTCGAAGCGGTTCCTCGGGATCCTGGACACGGTCCGCGAGCGCATCCCCGAGGCCGCGATCACCACGGACATCATCGTGGGCTTCCCTGGGGAGACCGAGGAGGACTTCCAGGCCACCCTCGACGTCGTGGCGGCCTCCCGCTTCTCCTCGGCGTACACGTTCCAGTACTCCGTCCGGCCCGGCACCCCCGCGGGGGAGATGGCGGACCAGGTGCCGAAGGCCGTGGTGCAGGAGCGCTTCGAGCGGCTCGTGGCGCTGCAGGACCGGATCGCCGCGGAGGAGAACCGGGCGGTGGTCGGCCGGCAGGTCGAGCTGCTCGTCACCGCGGAGGCCGGCAAGAAGTCCGAGCAGACCCACCGGCTCTCGGGCCGCGCGCGGGACCAGCGGCTCGTCCACTTCTCCGTCCCGGAGGGCGCCGAGGTCCCGCGGCCCGGCGACTTCGTGACGGTCGTCGTCACCGGCGCCGCCGCCTACCACCTCGTCGCCGACCCCCGGTCCCCGCAGGACTACGCGCTGCGGCGCTCGCGGGCCGGGGACGCCTGGGACCGCCGCCAGGCCGAGTCCTGCGGGGTCCCCGCCGCCCCGGGCGCCGCCGGCCCCGGGCCCGTGAGCCTGGGCATGCCGGGCCTCCCCGTCCGGTGACCCGCTCGGAGCTGCCGGTCGTCGCCGTCGTCGGGCCCACGGGCACCGGCAAGACCGCCCTGGGCGTCGAGCTCGCCCTGCGGCTGGGCGGGGAGGTCGTCAACGCCGACTCCATGCAGTTCTACCGCGGGATGGACATCGGCACCGCCAAGGCGACCGCGGAGGAGCGGCGCGGTGTGCCCCACCACCTCCTCGACGTCCTCGACGTCACCGAGGAGGCCTCGGTCGCGGACTTCCAGCGCGCCGCCCGGACCCGATTCGCAGAAATCCGCGTCCGCGGCCGGGTCCCCGTCCTGGTGGGCGGCTCGGGACTCTACGTGCGCGCGGCCCTGGACGTGCTCGAGCTGCCCGGCACCGACCCCGCGGTGCGGGCCCGGATCGAGGACGAGCTCGCGGCGCGGGGCCCCGGCGCCCTGCGGGAGCGGCTGCGCCAGGTGGATCCGGCGTCCGCCGCCCGGCTGCAGGACGAGCGGCGGCTGGTGCGCGCCCTGGAGGTGTGGGAGCTCACCGGCCGCCCGTTCACGTCCTTCATGCCCCGCCGCGAGCACGTGGAGCCCACGGTGCAGATCGGCCTGGACCTCGAGCGTGCCGCGCTGCACGACCGGCTCGCCCGCCGGGTCGGGGCCATGGTCGAGGCCGGCCTGGAGACCGAGGTGCGCGCCCTGGCGGCCCGCGGGCTGCGCGAGGGGCGCACGGCCTCCCGTGCCCTGGGCTACGGCCAGTTCCTGGACGTGGTGGACGGCCGCGCCACCGTGGCGGAGGCGGTCGAGGCCACCGTGGTGGCCACCCGCCGCTTCGCCCGCCGCCAGCGGACCTGGTTCCGTGCGGACCCCCGGGTGCACTGGCTGGACCCGTCCGCGCCCGGCCTCGCGGAGCGCGCCGCGGACGTCGTCGAACGGGTCGCGGCCGGGGGCTGAACCGCGGACCCGGCCGCGGACCGGCGGCCGGGTCCGCGTATCATGGCCGGGTGACTTCCGCCCAGAGCCCCACCGCCCAGCACGAGGACACCAGCCCCGCCCCGGACACCGCCCCCGGCGCCGACGCCGGCCCCTGGGGGGAGCTCCGGGGCCGCGCCTTCGCCAAGGGCCACGGCACGGGCAACGACTTCGTGCTGCTGACCGACCCGCACGCGGAGCTGGCCCTGGACGCCGAGCTGGTGACCCTGGTGTGCGACCGCCACCGCGGCATCGGGGGGGACGGGCTGATCCGCGCCGTGCGCTCCGAGGCGATCCCCGAGGGGCGGGCCGTCCTCGAGGCTGCGCCGGACGCCGAGTGGTTCATGGACTACCGCAACAACGACGGCTCCGTCGCCGAGATGTGCGGCAACGGGGTGCGGGTCTTCGTCCACTACCTGCTCCAGCGGGGTCTCGCCGCGGTCCCCGAGGGGGACGTGCTGCGCATCGGCACCCGCGCCGGGGTGAAGACCGTGGCCCGCACCGACTCCGGCTACGCCGTGGACATGGGGCCGTGGACCTTCCTCGACGGGGACGCGGCCCGGTCCCGCGGCTCGGACGCCGTCGTGACCGCCGAGGGGCTGAAGGTGCCCCGCCCCGCGCTGTCGATCGGCATGGGCAACCCGCACACCGTCGTGGCGCTCGCGGAGGGGGAGAAGCTCGACCAGCTCGGGCTGCACACTGCTCCCGTCGTGCGCCCGGAGCCCGTGGACGGGACCAACGTCGAGTTCGTGGTCCCCGCCGACGGCGACGACGACGGCGTGGGCCGGGTGCGGATGCGCGTGCACGAGCGCGGCGTGGGCGAGACGCAGTCCTGCGGGACGGGCGCGTGCGCCGCGGCGGCCGCGACGCGCTTCTGGGGCGGCGCCACGGCCCCCGACCAGTGGCTCGTGCAGGTGCCCGGCGGCATCGTCTCCGTGACGTTCGTCCCCGCGCCCGACGGCGCCGAGCACGTGGTGCTGGCCGGACCGGCCGTGCTGGTGGCCGACGGCACCTTCGTCTGAGGCCTGAGGCCTGAGGCCTGAGGCCCGAGGTTTGTGGGGGCGGCCCCGTGCCGGTCGCTCAGTCCCGCCGTTCGACGAGCAGGACCCGGAACCCCTTGTCGGTCGTGTGCCGGGAGACCCGGAAGGCGGCGCCCAGCGCGGTGCCGAGCCACTTCTGCAGCGAGTCCGCCCCGAGGTTCTTCTGCACCACCAGCCACGCCGTGCCGCCCTCGGCCAGCCGCGGCAGCCACTGGAGGAGCAGCTCGTGCAGCTGCTGCTTGCCGATCCGGATGGGCGGATTGGACCAGATGGTGTCGAAGCGCCGCTCCGCGGGCACCTGCTCCGGCAGCAGCGCCTCCACGCCGGTCAGGCCCAGGGCCGCCGCGTTGTCCCGGGTGAGCTCGAGCGAGCGCTCGTTGACGTCCACGGCCGTGACCCGGGCCCCCGGGGCGGCCCCGGCCAGGCTCAGCGCGATCGGGCCCCACCCGCAACCGATGTCCAGGAGCTCCGCCCCGGCGGGGTCGGGAACATTTTCCAGCAGCACGGACGTTCCCTTGTCGAGACCCCGCGGACTGAACACCCCGTTGGAGGTCTGCAGCGAGACCTCCCGCCCCCGCAGCCGCACGGCCACGGACCGCCGCACCTCGGGGACCGAGGGGTCCTCGGAGAAGTAGTGCTCGGTCCCCGGGTTGGGGGTCGCCGGGCCGGCCACGGGATCGGGGGAGTCGGGAGGCGGTGCCATAGCGCCCCATGCTACCGACAGCGCCCGCAGCGCACGCACCGGGAACCGGGGCGGACCCCGCCGGGACGCCCGGCTCCGACGCCGGGATGTCCGGCTCCGCCACTAGAATGTACTGATCAGCATCCCGTCCGAAAGGAACCATGACCCACCCCCGTGAAACCCCTGCCGAGCCCCGCGACGCCGCGGAGCCCGAGAACGGCCTGAGCCGGCAGGACCTGGAGGACGTCGTCGAGCGCGTGCTGTCCCGGGCCCGTGCCCGGGAGCAGGCCGCCGGGCAGGACACCGCCCCCGAGGACGACTCCACCGCGCCGGGCCGGTTCTCCGGCCGGGCCCGGGAGCTGGCCGACGCCGAGGACGGGCACACCGTCCACGACGGCGACCAGCAGGACCTCGAGGAGCGCCGCGCGCTGCGCCGCGTCGCGGGCCTGTCCACCGAGCTCGAGGACGTCACCGAGCTCGAGTACCGCCAGCTGCGCCTGGAGCGCGTGGTGCTGGCCGGGCTGTGGACGGAGGGCACGCTCGCGGAGGCCGAGAACTCCCTGCGCGAACTGGCCGCGCTCGCCGAGACCGCGGGCTCCGAGGTGCTGGACGGCATCGTCCAGCGCCGGCTCAAGCCGGACCCGGCCACGTACCTGGGCTCGGGCAAGGCCAAGGAGCTGCGGGACATCGTCGCCGCGACCGGCGCGGACACCGTCGTCGTCGACTCCGAGCTCGCCCCCTCCCAGCGGCGCGGGCTGGAGGACGTCGTGAAGGTCAAGGTCATCGACCGCACGGGTCTGATCCTCGACATCTTCGCCCAGCACGCCAAGTCCAAGGAGGGCAAGGCCCAGGTCGAGCTCGCCCAGCTCGAGTACCTGCTCCCGCGCCTGCGCGGCTGGGGCGAGTCCCTGTCCCGCCAGGCCGGCGGTCGCGCCGCCGCCGGTGAGGGCATCGGCTCCCGCGGCCCCGGTGAGACCAAGATCGAGCTGGACCGCCGGCGCATCCGCACCCGCATGGCCAAGCTGCGGCGTGAGATCGCCGCGATGAAGCCGGCGCGCGAGACCAAGCGGCTCAACCGCCGCCGCCACTCCGTGCCCTCGGTGGCGATCGCCGGCTACACCAACGCGGGCAAGTCCTCGCTGCTGAACCGGCTCACGGACGCGGGCGTGCTCGTGGAGAACGCCCTGTTCGCCACCCTGGACCCCACGGTCCGCCGCGCGCAGACACCGGACGGCATCGGCTACACGCTCTCGGACACGGTCGGCTTCGTCCGGTCGCTGCCCACGCAGCTCGTCGAGGCGTTCCGCTCCACCCTGGAGGAGGTCGCCGACTCCGACCTCATCCTGCACGTGGTGGACGCCTCCCACCCGGACCCGGAGGGCCAGATCCGCGCCGTGCGCCAGGTCTTCACGGACATCGACGCGCAGAACATCCCCGAGATCATCGCCCTGAACAAGGTGGACGCCGCCGACCCGTTCGTGGTCGAGCGGATCAAGCAGCGCGAGCGCAACGTGGTGGTGGTCTCGGCCCGCACCGGGGAGGGCATCGAGGAGCTCCGGCAGCGGATCAGCGAGTCCATCCCGCGGCCCGAGACGGTGCTGGACCTGCTCGTCCCCTACCAGCGCGGCGACGTGGTCAGCCGGCTGCACGACTGGGACGCGGAGATCCTGCGCACCGAGCACCTGCCCGAGGGCACCCACCTGCTCGTGAAGGTCCGCGAGGACCTCGCGGCCGAGCTCGCGGAGTTCGCCCCCGAGCGCGCTCCCGGCTTCGGCGCCGAGAGCGCCTGAGCGCGTGGCCGCCGCATTCGTGGACGAGTCCGGGCACGACGTCTCGGGCGTGCGCCCGGAGACCCTGCCCGGGGCCAAGGACTCCCTGGCCCTGCTGGACACCGCCGTGACCGCGATGGGCGGGCAGGTCCGGGACGGGCAGCGGCTGATGACCGCCAAGGTGGCCGAGGCCCTGGACCGGGGCCGGCACCTGCTGGTCCAGGCGGGGACCGGCACCGGCAAGTCCCTCGCGTACCTGGCCCCGCTCGTGGAGCACGCCCAGCACGCGGACAAGCCGGTGGTCGTGGCCACCGCGACGCTCGCGCTGCAGTCGCAGATCGTCGGCCGGGACGTGCCGCGCCTGCTGGCCGCCCTCGAGGGCGAGCTCGAGCGGGACGTGGACGTGGCCCTGCTCAAGGGCCGCAGCAACTACGCGTGCCTGCACAAGATCGAGGGCGGCTACCCGTCCGACGACGAGCCCGGCGCGCTCTTCGCGCTGCCCGACGCCGCCCCGCACCCCGGCCCGCCGCAGCCCGAGGCCGCCGAGAACCCCGGGCGGCTGGGGCAGGAGGTCCAGCGCCTGCGCGAGTGGGCCCGCGAGACCGGGACCGGCGACCGGGACGAGGTGCTCCCCGGGGTCAGCGACCGCGCCTGGCGCCAGGTGTCGGTCACGGCCAAGGAGTGCCTGGGCCGCAGCTGTCCCCTGGTCGAGGACTGCTTCGCGGAGCTCGCCAAGCAGCGGGCCGGTGAGGCCGACATCGTCATCACCAACCACGCCCTGCTCGCGATCAACGCGTTCGAGGGCATCACGGTGCTGCCCGAGCACGACGTCGTGGTCATCGACGAGGCCCACGAGCTCCAGGACCGGGTGACGGGCGCCGTCACCGGACAGCTCTCCGCGGCGATGGTCCGCTCGGCCGCCGCGTCCGCGCGCAAGCACACCTCCGCGAGCCCCGACTCGCTCACCGCCGGGGCCGCCAACCTCGAGGCCGCCCTGATGGGCGCTCCCGCCGAGCTGCTGCACCGCGGCCTCGGGGACGCCCAGGCGGCGGCCGTGGCCCAGATCCGGGACGCCGCCCGCACCGTGATGACCGAGTCCAAGGCCGGTCCCGGGGAGAAGGACGGGGATGCCGGCCGGCAGATGGCCCGCTCCCGGGTGAGCGACGTCCTCGACCTGGCCGAGCGGATCCTCGCCGCCGAGGAGCACCGCGAGGTGCTGTGGATCTCGCGCCAGGGCGGCTGGGAGCCGGGCCGCGGCTACGTGCCCGCGGAGGACACCGACCCGGCGACCCTGCACGTGGCCCCGCTCAGCGTGGCCGGCACCCTGCGGGAGGGGCTCTTCGACGGGCGCACCGTGGTCCTCACCTCCGCCACCCTGTCCGTCGGCTCGTCCTTCGACTCCGCCGCCGGCGCCCTCGGCCTGCGGGGCGAGGGCGCCCCGCGCTGGGAGGGCGTGGACGTCGGCAGCCCGTTCGACTACCCGAAGCAGGGCATCCTCTACCTCGCCAAGCACCTGGAGAAGCCCGGCCGCCGGCTCACGGAGGCCCAGCTGGACGAGATGCTGGCCCTGCTGGAGGCCTCCAGGGGCGGGGCCCTCGGGCTCTTCTCCTCCCGCCGGGCGGCGGAGGAGGCGGCCGAGGCGCTCCGCGGGCGCACCGACCTGCCGATCCTGTGCCAGGGGGAGTCCTCGCTCGCGGGACTCGTCCAGGAGTTCACCGACGACCCGGCCACGAGCCTGTTCGGCACGATGAGCCTGTGGCAGGGCGTCGACGTCCCGGGGGCCTCGTGCCGGCTCGTGATGATCGACCGGATCCCCTTCCCGCGCCCGGACGACCCGCTGGCGAGCGCCCGCAGCCGCGCCGCGGAACGGGCCGGCGGCAACGGGTTCATGTCCGTGTCCGCGACGCACGCGGCCGTGCGGCTCGCCCAGGGGGCCGGGCGGCTCATCCGCGCGGGCGGGGACCGGGGCGTCGTGGCGATCCTGGACTCCCGGATCGCGACCGCCCGCTACGGCGGCTTCCTCCGCGGGTCCCTGCCGCCGCTGTGGACCACCACGGACCGCCAGGTGGTGCTCGGCGCCCTGCAGCGGCTCTCCGTGGGCTGAGCACGTCCGGCGGACGCCCGGGGTCTCCCCGGACCGCGCCGGGCCCGCACGGGGTGCGGACAGCAGGAGGTGTCCGGACGGCGGCCGGCCCGGACGGCAACGGGCCCCCCACCGGCGGCGGAGGGCCCGGGTGCCGGGGCGTGCGGCGGCTCAGAGGCTGCGCAGCACCGAGACGACCTTGCCCATCACGGTGGCGTGGTCGCCGAGGATCGGCTCGTAGCGCGTGTTCTGCGGCAGCAGCCAGGTGTGGCCGTCCCGCTGGCGGAAGGTCTTGACCGTGGCCTCGTCGTCGAGCAGGGCGGCCACGATGTCACCGTTGTCGGCGGCGCTCTGCCGGCGCACCACCACCCAGTCGCCGTCGCAGATCGCGGCGTCGATCATCGAGTCGCCCTTGACGCGCAGCATGAACAACTCGCCGTGCCCGACCAGCTGGCGGGGCAGCGCGAGGACGTCCTCCACGGACTGCTCGGCCGTGATCGGCCCGCCGGCGGCGATGTGGCCCACCAGGGGGACCATCGTCACGTCCGCCGAGGTGGACAGCTCGGCCACGGCGTTCTGGGCGGCGGGACGAGCGGTCCGGCTCGCCGGTGCCGCCGGGGCCTCCTGCGACGGCTCGGCGGACTCCGCCCCGGCGGTCCCGCGCAGCTGCAGGGGAGTGAGCACCTCCATGGCCCGCGGGCGCTTGGGGTCGCGGCGCAGATAGCCCAGCTTCTCGAGCTGGGCGAGCTGGTGGGTGACGCTGGAGAGCGAGGCCAGGCCCACGAGGTCCCCGATCTCCCGCATGGACGGCGGATAGCCGTGCTCGGCGATGGAGCGCTGGATGGCCTCGAGGATGGTGCGCTGGCGCACGGTGAGCCCGCGGCTGCGCGAGCGTGCCCCGGGGCGGGCGCCCCGGGCGCGGGGCTCCTCGGGGGTGGGGGGCTGGGCCATGGGAGCGTCGTCCTTTCCCGTCCGGCTGCAGGTGCCGCAGCCGGTCTGCGCGGTCCCGGTTCCGATGTCGGACCCGGGTGGTTCGATGGGTCCCGGTCGGCAGGCGCAGGGGATCCGCAGCGCGCGCCGGCCGGGGGCCCGGACCTGTCCTCAGCCTAGGCGACACGCCGTGTGTGTTCAAACATATGTACGACCCGCTGTCGACAGCATTCGCAGACACGTGCTAGACATGGGTCATCGGTATTCGAAAGTATGTTCGATCGAATGGAGGCCCGCGAGGGTCGTCGACCGGACCGGTGTTCGAGATCGCCCGCTCCGTGCGGGAACGTCAAGGAGTTCATGTCATGAGTGCCAGTGCCACCCTCACCCCCGTCGTCGCCCGCCGCCGCGAGTCCGCAGGATCCGCCCGGGGGCTCGGCCGTGCGCTCCGGCGGGCCCGTCCCGCCCGCTCCGCGTCCCGCACCCCGCTGACCCTGACCCGCCGCGGCCGCCTGGTGTTCCTGGGGCTGCCCGTCCTGGCCGGCTCCGCCGCCCTGGTGGTGCTCGCCGTGATCTTCCTCGTCCCCTCGACGGCCACGGCCACGAGCGCACCCGTCCCGGGCTCCGGGACCGAGCAGACCACTGTGTTCCCCGGGCAGAGCCTGTGGGAGCTCGCCGTGGCGGCCGATCCGGACCGGGACCCGCGGGAGGTCATGGACGAGATCGTGGAGCTCAACGACCTGGACAGCTCCGTGCTCGTGGCCGGCCAGCTCCTCGAGGTCCCGGCCGCCTGAGCCGCCCGCCCGATCAGCACGCCCCGCTCTGTACACCCCGATCTGTACGCCCCGATCTGTACGCCCCGGGCGGAGCACTAAACTGTCCGGGTGACGCAGAACCTGGACCGACTCAACGCCCTCCCGCTCCGCGACGACCTGCGCGGCAAGACGCCGTACGGCGCCCCGCAGCTCGACGTCGCCGTGGCGCTCAACACCAACGAGAACACTCATCCGGTCCCGGCGGACGTGCACGCGGCGATCGTCCGGGAGGTCACCGAGGCGGCCTGGACCCTCAACCGGTACCCGGACCGCGAGTTCACCGCCCTGCGCGAGGAGCTCGCCGCGTACCTCGGCCACGGGCTCGGGCCCGGGAACCTGTGGGCGGCCAACGGGTCCAACGAGATCCTGCAGCAGATCCTGCAGGCCTTCGGCGGCCCGGGCCGCACCCTGCTCAGCTTCGTCCCCACCTACTCGATGTACCCGCTGCTGGCCTCCGGCACGCACACCGGCTTCGTCGCCGGGGAGCGGGCGGCGGACTTCGGCCTGTCCGCGGAGTCCGCGGCCGAGCAGGTGCGCCGGCACCGCCCCAACGTGGTCTTCCTCTGCTCGCCCAACAACCCGACCGGCACCGCGCTGGGCTCGGACGTGGTCACCGCCGTGTACGAGGCGGGGGAGGAGTTCCGCACCGTCGTGGTGGTCGACGAGGCGTACGCGGAGTTCTCCCACGGCGGCACCCCCACCGCGCTCACGTTGCTCGAGGGCCGGCCCCGGCTGATCGTCTCCCGCACCATGAGCAAGGCGTTCGCGCTCGCCGGCGCCCGCCTCGGCTACTTCGCGGCGGCGCCGGAGGTCGCCGACGCCGTGCGCCTGGTCCGGCTGCCGTACCACCTCTCCGCCGTCACCCAGGCCACGGCCCTGGCGGCCCTGCGCCACTCGGAGTCGCTGCTGGCCAACGTGGAGGACATCAAGGTCCAGCGCGACCGGATCGTCGACGAGCTCAAGCGGATCGGGCTGGAGCCGGCCGAGTCGGACTCCAACTTCGTGTTCTTCGGCGGCATGGAGGACTCCCGGGCCGTGTGGGGGGAGCTGCTCGAGGACGGGGTGCTCGTGCGGGACGTCGGGATCCCCGGCCACCTGCGCGTCACCGCCGGCACCGAGGAGGAGACCACCGCGTTCCTGACCAGCATGGAGCGGATCGTCTCCGGCGGCTGAGGGGCCCCGGGGCCGGGTCCTCCCGACCCGGATAGCATGGAGGCAGACCACCACCACCGGGCCCGGGGCGCCGCCGTGCGTCCCGGCCCGGACCATCCGCGGCCCACCGACGGCCGTGCCGCGCCCGCGAGGAGTTCCCACCGAATGAGCGACCAGACCACCACCGGCACCCGTGCGCCCCGCCGCGCCGCCCTGGAGCGGCGCACGAGCGAGTCCACGGTGTCCGTCGAGATCGACCTCGACGGCACCGGCGAGAACGACATCGACACCTCGGTGCCCTTCTACGACCACATGCTCACCGCGCTGTCGAAGCACTCCCTGATCGACATGCGGATCCGGGCGACCGGGGACACCCACATCGACGTCCACCACACCGTCGAGGACACCGCGATCGTCCTCGGGGACGCCCTGCGCCAGGCGCTGGGCGAGAAGGCCGGGATCCGCCGGTTCGGCGAGGCCACCGTCCCGCTGGACGAGGCCCTGGCCAACGCCGTGGTCGACATCTCCGGCCGGCCCTACGCGGTGCACACCGGCGAGCCGGAGGGCCAGCAGTACCACCTCATCGGCGGGCACTTCACCGGCTCCATGGTCCAGCACGTCTTCGAGTCCCTGGCCCACCACGCCGGGATCTGCCTGCACGTCACGCTGCTGGCCGGCCGGGACCCGCACCACATCGCCGAGGCCCAGTTCAAGGCCCTGGCCCGCGCGCTGCGCCAGGCCGTGGAGCCCGATCCCCGGGTCCGCGGCATCCCGTCCACGAAGGGGGCCCTGTGAGCACCGACGGCACCACCGCGACCGACGGCGCCGGCCGGCCCACCGTCACGGTCCTCGACTACGGCGCCGGCAACGTGCGCTCGGCCGTGCGCGCCCTCGAGGCCGCCGGCGCGGACGTGGTGCTCAGCGCCGACCCCGAGGCGGTGCTCGACGCCGACGGCCTCGTGGTCCCCGGCGTCGGCGCGTTCGCCGCCGTCATGGACGGTCTGCGCTCCGTGGACGGGCTGCGCCTGATCGGCCGCCGCCTCGCCGGCGGACGGCCCGTGCTGGGCATCTGCGTGGGCCTGCAGGTCCTCTTCGACTCCGGGGTGGAGCACGGCCAGGAGACCGAGGGCATGGGCGAGTGGCCCGGCGTCGTCGAACGGCTGAAGGCCGACGTCGTCCCGCACATGGGCTGGAACACGGTCGACCCGCCCGAGGGCAGCGTCCTGTTCCGGGGCATCGAGGACCAGCGCTTCTACTTCGTGCACTCCTACGGGGTGCAGGAGTGGGACTTCCCGCAGAGCATCCAGAAGATGCGGCCGCCGCAGGTCACCTGGTCCGACCACGGCGGGCGCTTCATCGCCGCTGTGGAGAACGGGGCCCTGTGCGCCACGCAGTTCCACCCCGAGAAGTCCTCCGAGGCGGGCATCCAGCTGCTGCGCAACTGGATCGGCACCCTGCCGCGCACGGGACGCCTCGACCACCTCAAGGCCGGCGACCCTCTCGGCGGGGACACCCTGGCCGGCCGGCCGACCCTGGAGAGCCAGGACGGCGCCGCGTGAGCGCGGCCGTCGTCGTCATGGTGCTCGGGGCGTTCGTCGCCGGCGGCGCCATCTCGTTCCACCAGCAGCGCAAGCCGCTGTGGACGGTCGTCCTCCTGGCCGCCGTCGCGGCGGCCCTCGTCGGCTACGGCTGGTACGCCTGGTTCCAGGGCCGCTGAGCTCCGGGCCCACCCCGAACGCCCGCACACCCGCACCCGAGCACCGAGAGAAGAGAACCCATGTCCCTGAGCGAGACCCCCCGCCTCCAGCTGCTGCCCGCCGTCGACGTCGCGGACGGCCAGGCCGTGCGCCTGGTCCAGGGCGAGGCCGGCTCCGAGACCGGCTACGGCGACCCGCTCGAGGCCGCCCTCGCGTGGCAGGAGGCCGGCGCCGAGTGGATCCATCTCGTGGACCTCGACGCCGCCTTCGGCCGCGGCGACAACATCGACGTCCTCCGCCGCGTGGCCGCCGAGCTGGAGCTGAAGGTCGAGATGTCCGGCGGCATCCGCGACGACGCCTCGCTGGAGCGGGCGCTGTCCCTGGACCCCGCGCGGATCAACCTGGGCACCGCGGCCCTCGAGAACCCCGAGTGGACGCAGAAGGTCATCGCCGAGCACGGCGACGTCATCGCGGTGGGCCTCGACGTGCGGGGCACCGTGCTCGCCGCCCGCGGCTGGACCGAGGAGGGCGGGGACCTCTGGGAGGTCCTGGACCGCCTCGAGGAGCACGGCTGCGCCCGCTACGTGGTCACCGACGTCACCAAGGACGGCACCCTCAAGGGCCCCAACCTGGAGCTGCTGCAGGAGGTCGCGACCCGCACCGACAAGCCCGTGGTCGCCTCCGGGGGGATCTCCTCCCTCGAGGACCTCGCCGCCCTGCGCACCCTGGTGCCCTCCGGCGTCGAGGGCGCGATCGTGGGCAAGGCCCTCTACGCGGGCCGCTTCACCCTCGAGGAGGCCCTCGACGTGGCGGGCCGGCCGGGAGCGCGGTGACCGAGCGGCCCCTGCCGGCGCACATCGCCGCCCAGCTCGCGGGCGCGGGCGGCACAGAGGACACCGGCGGCCAGGCCTGGGCGGGGCGCGACCTGGGGGAGGGCACCAGCCACACCCACCGCTTCCCCGACGACGACGGCGCCGCCGCCCCGGCCGTGCTGCAGGCCCTCGCGGACCTGCGCGCGGGGAGGGGGGACGAGTCCGCGGTGGTCGCCGCGCTGGCCGGGACCCGGGTCTTCGTGCCCGTCGTGGCCGAGGTCTCGGCCTCCACCGTGACCGAGGCCGGTCTGGTGGCCGACAAGGAGGCCGACATGGCGCTCGTGTCCCTGCGGGCGGCGGACGGCCGGCAGGTGCTGCCGGTCTTCACGTCCACCGCGGCGCTCGCGCACTGGCACGACCGGGCGCGGCCGGTGGCCACGGACGTCCGCCGGGCGGCCGTGGCCGCGGTCAAGGACGGCACCCAGCTGCTCGTGCTCGACCCGGGCACGGAGCTCCCGTTCGTCGTGCGCCGCCCGGCCCTCTGGGCGCTGGCCCAGGGCAGGACCTGGACGCCCTCCTACCGCAGCCCGACGGTCGGGGCGGGCGTGCGGCGCTGCGCCGAGGACCTGCCCGGGGTGCTCGGCGTGGGGACGGCCCCCGGCGACGGGGTGGCCGTGCGCGCCGCGGACGGGGCGGTCGTCCGGGGCGGCGGGGCGGGCCCCGAGCTGGCCGTGGTGCTGTCCCTGCGCGCCGGGCTCGACCGGGCGCAGCTGGACGACGTCGTCGCCCGCTTCCAGGCCCGGCTGAGCGTCGAGCCGGCCCTCGCGGAGGACGTGGACTCGATGCAGCTGCGTCTCACGACGGCGGGCTGACCCGGGGAACCCGGATCAGCCCGCGGCACGCGTGGTGACGGTCCTTCAGGTGACGGGACCCGTGAACCGCTCGCCGGGTCCCTGGCCGGGGGCGTCCGGGTAGCGCGAGGCCTCCCGGAACGCGAGCTGCAGGGTGCGCAGGCCGTCGCGCAGCGGAGCGGCGTGCTGCGAGCCGATCTCCGGGGCGGCGGCGGTGACGAAGCCGGCCAGCGCGGTGATGAGCTTGCGCGCCTCGTCGAGGTCCTTGAGCTCCTCCGCGTCCTCGCCGGCGGCGAGACCGCACTTCACGGCGGCGGCGCTCATGAGGTGCACGGCCGCGGTCGTGATGACCTCGATGGCGGGGACCTCCGCGATGTCGCGCATCTGCTCGTCGACGGCGCTGACCGTCTCCTGCGGGATCTCCTGGCCGGACCGTGCGGCGTCGTCGTCGAAGCGGAAGGTGTTCTCGGAAGTCATGTCCCAACTCTGCCACACCGCTGTCCGCCGCCCGGACCGTCCCGGCCCCGCCGGCACTATCCTGCTGGGGAGGCCGGGGGACGGCCGGGAGGAGGCGGGGACGCCGTGTGGATCGGGTGGATCGAGTTCGACGTGCTCCTGGGGGACGTGCACTCCCTCAAGGGCAAGCGCTCCGTGGTGCGGCCCCTCGTCGCGGAGCTGCGCCGCAGGTTCCCCGTGACCGCGGCCGAGGTCGGCCACCTGGAGCTCCACCGCCGGGCCCTGGTGGGCACCGCCGTGGTCGCGGCCGACGCCGCCCGCCTCGTCGAGGTCCTCGACGACGTCGAGCGCTTCGTCGCCGCCCGCCCGGAGACGGAGCTGCTCTCGGCCCGCCGGGCCCTGCACAGCACCGAGGACGAGTGACAGCGCGCACGCCCGCCGTTTCCCGAACCGGCGGCCCATGGGCTAGACTGGTCGGCAGTGTGCAAGTGGAGGAGACTCCCACCCGCGCCGGCCACGGTCCCCGATCCGCTCGGACGACCTGATCACGGCCGCCGGGTCCGCGACGACATCGTCCGCACGACGGCACGGCCGGGAGTTCCCGCGTCCGCTCCGTCACGCAGCGCGCCACCCCCGGGTGGCGCACCGATGAGCCTCCGCTTGCCGACCGCAGCGGGGGCTTTTTGTCGTTGCGGACCGGACCGAACCATGAGGTCCCCGGAAACCTCCGGGCGACCACGCAGAACATCAGGAGCACGGCATTAGCGATCCACGTATCAATGACAGAATCCGAGTCCCCGAAGTCCGTCTCGTCGGACCCGCAGGCGAGCAGGTCGGCATCGTCCGCGTCGAGGACGCACTGAGGCTGGCCCGCGAATCGGATCTCGATCTGGTCGAGGTGGCGCCCAACGCCAAGCCGCCGGTGGCCAAGCTCATGGACTTCGGCAAGTACAAGTACGAGGCCGCGGTCAAGGCCCGGGAGTCGCGCAAGAATCAGACGAACACGGTCCTCAAGGAGGTCCGGTTCCGGCTCAAGATCGACACCCACGACTACGAGACCAAGGTCGGCCACGCCAAGCGGTTCCTCGGGGCCGGCGACAAGGTCAAGGCCATGATCCAGTTCCGCGGCCGCGAGCAGCAGCGCCCCGAGATGGGCGTCCGCCTGCTCGAGCGCTTCGCGAACGACGTCGCGGAGGTCGGCGCGGTCGAGTCGAGCCCCCGGGTCGACGGCCGCAACATGGTGATGGTCGTGGGCCCGCTGAAGAACAAGGCCGAGGCCAAGGCCGAGGCGCGCCGCCAGAAGCAGCGCGACGAGGCGAAGGCCGAGAACGAGCGCAAGGCGAAGGACAAGATCGACACGTCCTCCGCGGCGCCCGTGACCCAGTCGATCGGGGACGCGTTCCCGGCCGAGCTGCGCGAACGGGCCGGGCAGGCCGAGGAGCCGGTGCAGCAGCCGGCCCCGGAGCCCGAGGTCCAGGAGCCGGCACCGGCCCCCGAGGTCCCGGAGACGGCGCAGGCCGCCGCCCCCGAGCCCGAGGTCGCCGAGCCGGAGGCGCCCGAGGCCGTCGAGGCCCCGGAGCCCGAGGTCGCGGAGGCGCCCGAGGTCGTCGAGGCCCCGGCGCCGA
>NZ_PDDL01000269.1:0-678 GCF_020833785.1 Kocuria sp. CCUG 69068 | reverse complement strand
GGCGACGGCACGGCCGCCCGCGGCGGCACCGCGGGCACCCGCACCGGCGGCTCGCCCCTGTGCACCACCTCCCGGCTCGAGGTCGCGGCCGCCCCCGTGGGCGGCGCCGCCGGCTCCGTCCACGTGGACGTCGTCCTCACCAACGCGGGCGAGGACCCGTGCACGCTCGCCGGCTACGCCGGGGTGTCCTTCGTCGACGCCGACGGCACGATGATCGGCTCCCCGGCCCTGCGGGACGCCACCGTCCCCGGCACCGGGCAGGTCCTGGCACCCGGGGAGTCCGTCACCGCCGGCCTGCGCATCAGCCAGGCCGGCAACCACCCGACCTGCGACGCCCGGACCGCCACCGGTCTGCGCGTCTACCCGCCCGAGAACACGGAGTCCGTCGTGATCCCCTTCCCCGTGGAGGCCTGCGGCGATCCGCGGATCCACCAGCTCGAGATCCAGGGCTTTGGCGCCTGAACCAGCCCTGAGCCTGTTCACCGAGCACACCCGGGCCTGGTTCTCGGGTGCGTTCGCCGCGCCCACCGCCGCCCAGGAGGGCGCGTGGCGGGCCATCGCCGCGCGGCGCCACGCCCTGATCGTGGCGCCCACCGGCTCGGGCAAGACCCTGGCCGCGTTCCTGTGGGCCCTGGACCGGTTCGTGGCGGAGGCCGCGCAGCTGGTGCTGGCCGGGCA
>NZ_PDDL01000268.1:0-641 GCF_020833785.1 Kocuria sp. CCUG 69068 | reverse complement strand
GTGCCACCGGGGGCACGTTCACCGACGGCACGTCCACCGGGGCGGAGACGCGCCTGCCCGGCCTGGACGGGCGGGCGTCCGCGGCGGACGCGGACCGGGCGGACGAGGCCTCCGATCGGGCCCACGAGGACTGGCTCAGGGCCCAGCGGCCTCCGCACTGGGACTGACCGGCGCCGGGACGAGGACCACGGTGGTGCGCCCGGTGCCGCCCGCGCCCGCGAGCTGCGCGGCGCCCTCGTGCGGGGCCCCCACCACCAGCAGTCCCTCCTCCTCGGAGGTGCCGGGCCCGGCGAGCAGACCGCCGTCCCCACCGGGGTCCGCGGAGGAGACCCACAGCACGGGCAGGCCCCTGCCCAGGACCTGACGCCCGCCCGGCGCAGCGCCGTCGGGCAGGTGGACGACGTCCACGTGGTCGCCCGCGCGCACGTGCCGCAGCACACCGGGGTCGTCGATGCGCAGCGTCACCGCCGTGGCGCCCCCGTCCTGTCCCGTCAGCAGTCCCGGGCCCACGAGCGCGGTCTCCGTCAGCGGCTGCCCGGGGCCCGCGGCGCCCGCCAGGACGCGCCCGGACAGCTCCGCGGGGTCGGCCACGGCACCCTCCGGCGCCAGCCCGTGGGGATAGGCGGCCACCGCGAGCCGCT
>NZ_PDDL01000267.1:0-698 GCF_020833785.1 Kocuria sp. CCUG 69068 | reverse complement strand
TCCGCCGCGGCCCAGCCGCCCGCGGCGGGGTCGACGCTGCACGTGCACGTGACCGGGGAGGTGGCCCGCCCCGGCGTCGTGTCCCTCGAGGCCGGGGCCCGGGTCGTCGACGCGGTCGAGGCCGCCGGAGGCCTCACCGATGCCGCCGTGACGGAGTCCGTGAACCTGGCCGCCCCCGTCACGGACGGCCAGCAGGTGCTCGTCCCCGACACCGAGACCGCTCCCGTCCCTGCTCCCGGAGCTCCGGCGCCCGGAGCCGCCGCGGCGCCGGGAGCGGCGGTGCCGCCCGGGGTCCCGGGTGCACCGTCCGGGACCGGGGCACCGGAGGGCGCCGCCCCGGGTGGGACGCTGAACCTCAACACGGCCACCGCGGCCGAGCTCGAGACCCTCCCGCGGGTCGGGCCCGTGCTGGCCGGACGGATCGTGGAGTTCCGGCAGAAGCACGGCGGATTCGCCGCCGTCGCCGACCTCGACGCCGTGCCGGGGATCGGCCCCGCCCTGATGGAGTCGCTCGGGCCGCTGGTGAGCGTGTGAGGCGCCCCGTCGAGTGGTGGGCCGGGGCCCTGGAGCACCAGGAGCACCGCGACGCCCGCGCGCCGGGCCGCACCTGGGACCTGCGGCTCGTCCCCGCCGCGCTGGGCGCGTGGCTCACCGGTCTGCTCGCCGCGCACCTGCCCCCGGCACGGGTCGCGGCCGCC
>NZ_PDDL01000266.1:0-679 GCF_020833785.1 Kocuria sp. CCUG 69068 | reverse complement strand
GGGCTGGCTGACCGGCCGGTTCGTGCTGCTGCGCACGGTCCCGGGGCCACGTCCCGGCGACCCCGAGTTCCTGCCCGAGCTCAGCCGCATGGTCCGCACCAGCGTCACGATCCCCGTGGCCGCCGTGCGGCACAAGGCGCGTGGCTGGTGGCGGCACCGGGGGACCGGGCCCTGGCCCGTCCCGGTGCGCGCCGTGCTCTTCGACCGGGACGGCACCCTGGTCCACGACGTGCCCTACAACGGCGACCCGGACGCGGTCGAGCTGGTCCCCGGGGCCCGGGAGGCGGTCGACGCCGTGCGCGCGGCCGGGCTGCGGGTGGGCGTGGTGTCCAACCAGTCCGGCATCGGCCGCGGCCTGCTGACCCGCGAGCAGGTCGACGCCGTCAACGCCCGCGTGGCCGAGCTGCTCGGCCCCTTCGACACCTGGCAGCTGTGCCCGCACGCCCCCGAGCAGGACTGCACGTGCCGCAAGCCCCGGCCCGGCATGGTGCTGGCCGCGGCCGCGGAGCTGGGGGTGGACCCCTCCGAGTGCGTGCTCGTCGGCGACATCGGCGCGGACGTGGAGGCCGCCCAGGCCGCCGGCGCGCGCAGCGTCCTGGTCCCCACGCCGGTGACCCGCGAGGAGGAGGTGGCGGCCGCCCCGGTGGTCGCCCGGACCCTGCGCGAGGCCGTCGCGGCC
>NZ_PDDL01000265.1:0-712 GCF_020833785.1 Kocuria sp. CCUG 69068 | reverse complement strand
CACGGACGGCGGGGCGCCCGGCGCGGACGGCACGGGCTCCGGCGCGAGTGTGGGGGTCACCGGCGCCCGCTGCGCCTGATCCACCAGCCGCTGCGCGAGCTCGATCCGCCGGTCCGTGCGCTCCCGCCAGTCGGCGGCGGCCGAGCGGAAGGGCTCCATGCTCCGGGCGAGGACGTGGAACGCGGCCCAGGCCAGGATCTCGGACCATGGCGGCAGCGCCGCCCCGGACCCGTACCCGCGCAGCAGGGCGCCCGTCAGGGACAGCTCCTCGGCTGCGGCGGGGGGCTGTTCGGCGCCCGGGCCGAGGAGCTCCACGGCGAGGAAGCTGCCGAGGTCGTCGGCCGCCGTGCCGGTGCGGACCCGGTCGAGGTCGGCGAGCCGGAGCTCCGGCGCCCCCGGGCCCCCGTCGCCGCGCACGAGCACCTGGTCCGCGGAGAAGTCCCCGTGCAGCATCCGCACGGGGGCCCCGGTGCGGTCCGCCAGGGCCTCGGCCACGACCCGGCCGGTCCGGGCGCAGCGGACGCCCGACCGCCGGTCGAGGGCGGACAGGTCGGCGGCCAGCGAGCGCAGCTTCCGGCCCGCGTCCAGGGGGGCGCCGACCCGTGCGGGGCCGAGGAGCGCCGGTCCGCGCTCGTGCAGCTGCGCCAGTGCCGTGCCCGCGGCGGCGGCGGCCTGGAGCACGGGCCCTCCGGGTCCGGTGCCGGGGCCTGGG
>NZ_PDDL01000264.1:0-712 GCF_020833785.1 Kocuria sp. CCUG 69068 | reverse complement strand
GGGTCCGGCCGCTCGGCCCGCGGGCGGCGCTGGTCGAGTGCGCCGACCTGCACGACGCCGTGGCGGTGCACGCCCGGCTCGCCGCCGCGGACCTGCCCGGGCTCGTGGACTGCGTGGCCGGCGCGGAGACCGTGGTGGTGCGCGCGAGCACCACCGATGCGCTGCGGGAAGTCGTCCGCGCCGCCCGCGCCGTCCCCCGCGGGAGCGCCGGGGCCGGCGGGGCCCGCACCGTGACCATCGACGTCGTCTACGACGGCGAGGACCTGGCGGCGGTCGGCGAGCTCACGGGCCTCGGCGCGGACGGGGTGGTCCGGTTCCACACCGGGCAGGCGTGGACGGCCGCCTTCGCCGGCTTCGCGCCCGGCTTCTTCTACTGCGTGGGCGAGGACGGTCCCGACGTCCCGCGCCGGGGCACGCCGCGCACCGCCGTCCCCGCCGGCTCGGTGGCCCTGGCCGGCCGGTTCTCCGCCGTCTATCCCCGCAGCTCCCCCGGCGGCTGGCAGCTCATCGGCCGCTCCGCGGCCCGGATGTTCGACCTCGACCGCGAGGACCCCGCCCTGCTGCGCCCCGGGGACCGGGTGCGCTACCGGCCCGTGCGCGAGCTCGTGGAGGTCGCCGCGACCGCAGCCCGGACCGCCCCGGTGCGGGGGCCCCACCTGACGGTCGGCGCCCCCGGGCTGCAGACCCTCGTCCAGGACGGCGGCCGGGCGGG
>NZ_PDDL01000263.1:0-741 GCF_020833785.1 Kocuria sp. CCUG 69068 | reverse complement strand
GCGTCGGGCAGCGCCGCCAGCGCCCGCCGGAAGTCGGCGACCCGCCGGGCGTGCCCGACGCCGGTGCGGGGCAGCGCGGAGCGCCAGCGCACGATGTCCGCGCCGACGAGCTGGGCGGGCCGCAGGGGCATGCCCATGAGGGTCGAGGCGTCGGAGAGGGCCAGGCGGATGAGCTGGTCGTCGGGCAGGGCCACCTCAGGGGGCACGGCGGTGGCGTCGGGCTGGGCGCGCCCGTAGGAGAGCCGCAGCACGTGCCGGCCGGGGCCGGCCGCCTGCCGGACCCAGTCCCACTTGGCGCTCGCGTGGGTGAGGGCCTTGGCGCGCACGCCGCGGGCGTCCTCGCTCACGAGCAGGCCGGTGCCCCGGGGGGCGCCGTCGAGGCGCGGCTCGTCGACCACGAGCGTGGCCAGGGCCACCTGGGGCCCGGCCCCGGGGGCGAACCGCTGGAGCCCCTCCTCGTGGCTGGCGAGGAGCCGGACGGCGGTCGTGCCGTCGGTGGCCATCACGAGCAGCTCCCCGCGCGCCACGGCGGTCTTGTGGCCGAAGCGCGGCTGGCGCTGGATGACCATCCAGCCCTCGCGCCGGGGGTCGCGGTCGAGGGCGATGACGTCGTAGCCGGTGACGAGCTTCACGCCCGCCCGCTCGAGGTCGTGCACGAGGGTCTCGGACAGCGCGTTCATGCCGCCGCGCAGCCCGGCCACGTTCGCGCCCGCGGGCGCGGCGCGGCGCAGGGCGCCCGCC
>NZ_PDDL01000262.1:0-762 GCF_020833785.1 Kocuria sp. CCUG 69068 | reverse complement strand
GCCCGTCGCCCCCCGCCCGTCCTCCCGTCCGCCCAGGAGCGCCCGTGTCCTCCCCCGTCCCCGGCCGCCGCAGCAGGTCGCTGCGGCTGCCGCTGTTCGTGCTCCTGCTCGTCGGCGCCGTGCTCGCGGCGGGGGTCCTCGTGGCCGTCGAGCTGCGCGCGGGCCGGCCCTCGGCCGGGGAGCCCCGGTGCGTGGTCGCGAGCACGGACGGGGACGGTCAGCGGCAGCGGCACGCCCTGTCCGCGGAGCAGTCCGCCAACGCCGCCCTGATCACCGCGGAGTCCGTGGCGCGCGGCACCGACCCGTACGCGGCGGTCGTGGCCCTGGCGACCGCGATGCAGGAGTCGCAACTGGTCAACATCGACTACGGGGACCGGGACTCCGTGGGGCTGTTCCAGCAGCGCCCCTCCCAGGGCTGGGGCACGGTCGAGCAGATCATGGACCCGGCCCACGCCACGGCCGCCTTCTACGACGGCCTCGCCGAGCTCGACTACCGGACGATGTCCGTCACCGACGCCGCGCAGGCGGTCCAGCGCTCCGGGCACCCCGAGGCGTACGCGCGGCACGAGGGCCTCGCCCGGGCCTTCGCCGGCAGCCTGACCGGCGCCACGGAGGGCTCGCTCAACTGCGTGCTCCACGACCCCGAGCACCCCGGGGACCCGCGCCGGGCGGCCGACGCCCTCCGCGACGCGTTCCGCACGGCGGTGCCCGCCCCGCGCACGGACGGCGACCGGGTGGTCGTGCCGGCGCCCGGGGAGCCGG
>NZ_PDDL01000261.1:0-769 GCF_020833785.1 Kocuria sp. CCUG 69068 | reverse complement strand
GCGCGCCCGCCGTCGACCCCTGCTGCCGGTCCTCCTCCCGGGACCCGCCACGCTGCCCGCCGGCTGAGCCGGACGGCCGCGGGGCGCCGCCCGGGCCACCGACCTCGGCAGGACGTCCGACGGCCCGTGCCCGCCGCCGGCCCTCCCGGCCCGGCGGCCCCGCCCACCGCCGCCCGGCCCTCCGAGGAGACCCCATGCCCACGTCCACCACCCGCCGCACCGCCGCCCTGCTGGCAGCGGGAGCCCTCACCCTCCTGCCCCTGCTGCCCGCGGCCGCGCACGACGAGCTGACCGCCGTCACGCCGGAGCCCGACTCCGTCCTGACCACCGCGCCGGAGGAGCTCGAGCTCACCTTCTCCGGCGAGATCATGGACATCGGCCACCAGATCCTGGTCACCGACTCCGAGGGACGCTCCGTGACGGAGGGCCCGCTCGAGCCGGTGGGGAACACGGTCGTCCAGCCCCTGGCCGCGGCCGGCGCGGAGGACGAGACCTACCGCGTGGTCTGGCGCGTGGTCTCCGGCGACGGGCACCCCATCGAGGGGACGTTCAGCTACGACGTCGGCTCCGGCGGCGAGCCCTCGGCGGACCCGAGCGCCGCGGTCGAGGACGCCGCCGCGAGCGCCCAGGACGCCGCGGACCGCGCCTCGTCCGGGGACGTCCCGCTCTGGCTCGTCGCGGTCGCGGGCGGGGCCGTGGCCCTCGCCGTGCTCGGCGTGGTGAGCCTCGTCTCGAGCCGGCGCCGCAAGGGCTGAGCTCCCGGGGTCCG
>NZ_PDDL01000260.1:0-811 GCF_020833785.1 Kocuria sp. CCUG 69068 | reverse complement strand
CACGGCGGCGTGGACCACGAAGCCCTGGACGGCCGCCGCGGTCTGCGCCTCGGGGTGCCCGTGGGTCAGGGCGGCGCCGTTGATGGCCAGGGGCGCGAGCGTGCGCCAGCCGACGTGGGGGAGCAGACCGAACGGCGAGGAGCGCAGCACCGGTCCGGCGCCCTTGGCCTCCGGCTGCAGGGGGCGCTCGACCTCGCCCATCCGGCCGGAGCGGAGGGCCGCCAGCACCGTTCCGTCCGGCTCCCGCTCGGCGTGCAGGACCTCGTGCTCGTCGATCGGGCGGGGCAGGGGCCGCGGCGCCTCGGCCGGGTGGCGCTCGCCCTGGGTCCCCAGCCAGCGCAGGTAGGCCAGCCACAGGCACGCGGTCTCGTCGGCGCCGTGGCCCTGGTTCGCCCACTCGACGACCTCCTGCAGGGCGTCCAGGGTGTAGAGGGTCAGCTGGGTGGCGTCGGAGATCCGCAGCACCGCGCTGCCTTCGGCGTCGGCGGGGGCGTCCGCGCCGGCCGCCGCGGAGCGGGAGCGCGGACCGGAGCTCGCGCGGCCGCCCAGCGCGTCCCCGAGGGCTCCGCCCAGCAGGGCCGCGCGCACGGAGTCGGCGTACTCGGGCCAGGCGGGGTCGAGGCCGGCGACGGGCGAGAGCAGGGGTGCGGGCATGCGGTCAGTGTAGTCGGCGGCCGACACGGCCCGGGGCGGTTCAACCGCCCTTCAGGTCACTGTGGTTGCATGGCACGGGCGCCCGGCGCCCCGCCGGCACGGCACCCCCACCGTGCCGCCCCGATCCCTGAGGAGAAATCCATGAGTCACCACGTTC
>NZ_PDDL01000026.1:0-41097 GCF_020833785.1 Kocuria sp. CCUG 69068 | reverse complement strand
GCCGGGCGCCCCAGGGCGTCCAGCGCCGCCACGAGCCGGCGGTCGTAGAGCGAGCCGCCGGTGGGCCGCCCGCCGTCGTCGGGCACCACCACGTCGATGCCCGCGCGCGCGGTGCTCACCGGGCGGGGGCGGGCCCGCCGCGCTCGCTCAGCACGGGCAGCTCGAGGGTGTAGGAGGCCCAGGCGTCGGGTGTCTCCCGGAGGGTCACGGTCAGCCGCTCGAGCCCTTCGACGAACGCCGCCCCCGCCGCGAGCCGCTCGGCGACGTACTGGGCCAGGACCTCCGTGGTGGACAGCCGGCCCGCGAAGTCCGGGTGCTCGTCGAGGTTGCGGTAGCGCAGCCCGTCGAGGACGCCCGCGAGCAGGTCGTTGGCCACGCCGATGTCCATGACCACCCCGTGCTCGTCGAGGACCGGCCGGGACCAGGTGGTCTCCACCACGTAGGTGGCCCCGTGCAGGTTCTGGGCGGGACCGAAGAACGGGTCCGGCAGGCTGTGGGCGATCATCATGTGGTCTCGGACGGTCAGGGTGAACACGGAGCTCCTCGGGTCGGTGGGGGGGGCGGTCAGTCGTAGTGCACCACGTGGCACAGGATGTCCGGGGCTCCTGCGGCGAGCCGCGCCATCGTGGCGGGCAGCTCCTCGAACGAGGAGCTCCCGGAGAGCAGGGCGTCGAAGCGGGGGTCCCGGAGGGCGTCCAGCGCGGTGGCGAGCCGGTCGGCGGTCGTGCGGCGGGCCCGGCGGGCGGGGGCGACGACGCCCACCTGGCTGGCGCGCAGCTGCAGCCGGCGGGCGTGGAAGTCGGCGCCGAGCGGGACGGCAGGGTCCTCGTCGCCGTACCAGGACAGCTCGATCAGCTCCCCCTCGTCGCCGAGCAGCTCGAGCCCCCGCGCCAGGCCGGCGGCGGTGGAGGAGGCGTGCAGGACGACGTCGCACTCCCCCGCGGCGTCCTCCGGCAGCACGTGCTCCACGCCGAGCCGGGCCGCGAGCACCCCGCGGGACGGCTGCGGGTCCACGAGCTGCAGCCGGGCCAGCGGGAAGCGGGCCAGCAGCGCGGCCGTGCACGCGCCGATCATCCCGGCCCCGACCACGGCCACGCGGTCCCCGAAGCGGGGCGCGGCCTCCCACAGCGCGTTGACGGCCGTCTCCACCGAGCCCGCGAGCACCGCGCGCCCGGAGGGGACGTCGTCGGGCACCGGGGTCACGGCGGAGGCCGGGAGCACGTAGCGGTCCTGGTGGGGGTGGAGGCTGAAGACCCGCCGGCCCACCAGGTGCTCCGGCCCCTGCTCCACGACGCCCACGGAGAGGTAGCCGTACTTCACGGGGCCGGGGAAGTCCCCCTCCTGGAACGGGGCGCGCATCCGCCCGTGCACGCGCGCCGGGACGAGGCCGCGGTGGACGAGCGACTCGGTGCCGCGGCTGACCCCGGAGCGCAGCGCCCGCACCAGGACGTCCTCGGGGCCCGGGACGGGCAGCTCCGCGGTGCGCAGCTCTCCCCGGCCGGGCTCCACGGTCCAGTAGGCCCGGCCGGTGCGGGGGTCCTCCGGCGGGGCGGGGTGAGCGGCGTCGGTCATGGTCCCATTGTGTCCTGACGGCCGCGCCGCGCCACCGGGTGACCACGGCGCGCCCCCGTGACCCCCGTGCCCCGGCCGACCACGCCGCCGCGGGGTCGGCCGGGCGCCGCCGGGTCAGCCGGGCGCCCCGTGGTCGGCCGGCGGGGAGCGGACGCCGCCGGGCTCCTCGTGCAGCTCGGCGAGCCCCCGGCGCAGCGCGGCATAGCGCCGCGCCCCGAGCCGGCGCCGCCACTGCTCCTCCACCTCGGCGACCACCCCGGCCGCCACCGCCTGGGCGGCCCGGCCGCGCTCGGCGACGCTCACGAGCCGCGCCCGGGCGTCGGCGGGATCGGGGCGCCGCTCCACGTACCCCTCCTCCTCCAGGGCCTGCACGAGCAGGCTGGCCGTCTGCTTGGTGACCCGGGCCTGCTCCGCCAGCTGCACCGTGCGGGTGCCGTCCGGGCCGATGCGCTGGAAGATCCGGGCCTGCGCGTAGGAGAGGTCCGCGAAGCCGGCGGCGTGCAGGGCCTCGACCACCCGGATCTCCATGTCCCGGTACGGGTAGTACAGCAGCAGCCCGGTGTTGGTCCCCGCGTCCTCGTGCATGCCCACCCCTTGACACCGTGGCCGTCGCCGCCGGAAAATTCAGTCAGGAAACCTGACCATCTGGAGGAGATTATCATGGACCGCGACGCCATCTGGGACGCCGTCCACCGGGAGCGGTCCGCGCTGGCGGACCTGCTCGAGACGCTCCGTCCCGAGGAGTGGGACCACCCCACCCTCTGCCCGGGATGGGCGGTGCGGGACGTCGCGGCGCACGTCATCGCCTCGCCCCAGGTCGGTCTCGCCGATCTCGTCCCGGCCCTGTGGCGGGGCCGCGGGGACTACAACCGCGCCCTGTACCTGGACGGCCGGGCCCGCGGCCGCCGGCCGGTCGAGTCGATCCTCGCCGACTACCGCCGCCTGGACGGCTCGAGGCGCCACCCGCCGGGAACGACCGTCCGCGAGCCGCTGCTGGACGTCCTGGTCCACACCCAGGACATCGTCCTGCCCCTGGGCCGGCACCACGCCATGCCCCCGGAGGCCGCGCGCACGGCCGCCGACCGGGTGTGGTCCATGCCCTTCCCGTTCCGGGCGCGCCGGAGACTGCGCGGGGTGGCGCTCACCGCGACCGACGTCGACTGGCACGCCGGCAGCGGTCCCGAGGTGCGGGGCGCCATCGACGCGCTCCTGCTGCTGCTGACCGGCCGCACCGCGGCGCTGGACCGGCTCGAGGGGCCCGGCCTCGACGTCGTGGGAGCGGGCCCGGGAGCCTCCCGCCGCTCTTGACACCTCGCCGCGGCGGCGGGGACGCTGGTGGAGGCGGCGTCCGCCGTCACCTCCCCCGTCCCCGAGGTGACCCATGGTCCAGCGCATCCTCTTCCTGCACGGTGCCGGGCCCCAGCCCCGCACCGGCGACAACCCGGTGCTCGAGGCCGTGCGGCGGCAGTGGCCCGATGCCGACCTCGTGGCCCCGGACCTCCCGAGCCCGGAGGATCCCGACCCGGACCAGTGGCAGGAGGCGATCGGCCGGGCCGTCCGCGCCATCCCGGACGAGCCCTGGGTGATCGTGGGCCACTCCCTCGGCGGGTCCGAGGCCCTGCGCTTCCTGTGCCACCGGATCCCCACCCTGCTGCAGCGCGTCGTGACCGTGGCGGCCCCGTGCTGGTGCCCGGAGCACCCGGACGTGGAGGAGCAGGGGTTCGCCCTGCCCTCCACCGTGGGCCGGAAGCTCGCGGACCTCGAGATCGTCGTGGTCCACGCCGAGGACGACGACGTGGTGCCCCCCGCCCACGCGCGCTGCCTCACCGAGCGGCTGCCCTCGGCCCAGCTCGTGCTGCTCCCCTCCGGCGGGCACCTGCCGACGTCCTGGACGGACCGGGGTCTCATTGCGTGAGGCGGACCCGCCCGGCTCGGCAGGACGGCCGCCGTGCGAGAGCATGGGCACCATGAGCCGATCGCACCCGCAGCACCGCAGGACCGTCCGCACCCTGGGGGCCGCCGCGCTCCTCCTGGGACTCACCGTCCCGGCCCCCGCGGCGGCGCTCCCGGCCGCCCCGGGCGGTGCGGCCGCCACGACCGCGGCGGTCACCGTCCCCGCCTCCTGCGGTCCGGCCGCGGGCCCGCTGCCCGCCGCGGCGCAGGACGACCGGCGTGCCCTGACCACCGCGCTGGACGGGCTGAGCGCGGCGGTGGGCGCCGAGATCGGGCTGCTGGTGCAGGACGCGGACGGCCGCACGGTCTTCGCCCACCGCCCCGAGGTGTCCGGCATGGAGGCCAGCCTCTCCAAGGTCCCGCTGGCCCTCACCACCATGCGCCTGGCCGCCGAGCGGGACGGCCGGCTCACGGAGCAGCAGCGGGCCCTGATCCGCGACAGCGTCCACGAGAGCGGCAACGAGTCCACCACCGCTCTCTACGGCGCGCTCGGGCCCACGCTCTCCGCCATGGAGGGCGAGCTCAACGAGACCTACGACCTCATGGGCGTCAGCTCGACCCGGTCCTCGGGCGGCTGGGGCCACAACCTGACCACCGCCTCCGACCAGCTGGCCGTGCTGGGCACGGTCGTCCACGGGGCGGACTGGCTGCCCGAGGAGGACCTGGCCTGGCTGCGGGAGCAGATGCGGCCCACCCATCCGTCCCAGACCTGGGGCGTGGGCGCGGCCCGCGCGGACGGGTCCGGGGCGGCGGACTCCCTCGTCAAGAACGGGTGGCTGCCGGACGCCGGCGGCGCGTGGGACACCCACAGCGTGGGGCGCACGGTGTCGGGCGGGACCGCCCACCACATCGCGGTGCTGGGCTCCGGCTACCCCTCCGCGGCCTGCGGCCAGGACGTGGCCACCGCCGTGGTCGACCTGTACCTCGCGCTCGGGACCGGCTGAGCTCACGCGGCCGCGTGCGGCGCCCCCGCGCCCGGATCCACCCGGTGCGGTCCGGACGCGGACGGCCGGACGTCGAAGTCGAAGATCGCGGTGGGCAGATAGACCGTGGCGCAGGAGTTGGGGATGTCCACCACCCCCGAGAACCGGCCCTCGATCGGCGCGGCGCCCAGCAGCAGGTACGCCTGCTCCGGGGAGTACCCGAACTTCGTGAGGTAGTCGACGGCGTGCAGGCACGCCCGCTGGTAGGACAGCTGCGAGTCGAGGTAGCGCTGCTCGCCGTCGAGGGTCACCGAGGTGCCGGAGAAGGCGATCCACTCGCTGTACTGCGGGTCCGTCCTGCCCGGCAGGAAGATCGCGTTCTCCGTGACCCCGTAGGTCTCCATCCCGCCCTTGATGACGTCCACGTGGAAGTCGATGAACCCGCCCATCTCGATGGCGCCGCAGAACGTGATCTCGCCGTCGCCCTGGGAGAAGTGCAGGTCGCCCACGGAGAAGTTCGCGCCGTCCACGAAGACGGGGTAGAAGACGCGGGTGCCCTTGGTGAGGTTCTTGATGTCCTGGTTGCCGCCGTTCTCGCGGGGCGGCGCGGTGCGCGCGGCCTCCGCGGCGACCCGCTCGACGTCCGGGCCGGGAACCCCGCCGAGCAGGGCGTTCTCCGGCTCGGGCGGCAGCGCCAGGGGCGGGACCCGGTCCGGGTCGGTGGCGATGAGCGCCCCTTCGCGCGCGTTCCACCGGGCCAGGAGCTCCGCGGAGGGCGCGGTGCCCATCAGGCCGGGGTGGACGATGCCGGTGAACGAGACCTCCGGGACGTGCCGGGAGGTCGCGGTCTGGCCGCGGAAGTCCCAGATCGCCTTGTAGGCGTCCGGGAACCGGTCGGTGAGGAAGCCGCCACCGTTGGACCGCGCGAAGACGCCGGTGTACCCCCAGCCCTGCCCGGCCAGGGGGCCGGAGTCCTCCTGCGGGATCGGGCCGACGTCGAGGATGTCGACGACGAGCAGGTCGCCCGGCTGGGCGCCCTGCACCGCGAACGGGCCGGAGAGCTTGTGCACGGTCGTCAGCGGCGCGTTGAGGACGTCCTCGGCGGAGTCGTCGTTGACGATCGCGCCGTCGAACCACTCCCGGCAGTGCACCCGGAACGTGTCCCCCGGTCGCACGGTGGCCACCGGGGGGATCTCCGGGTGCCACCGGTTGTGCCCGACCAGCTGCTGGTCCTCGAACGGCCGTGACGAGTCCAGGGGAAAGATGAGCTCCGGCATGACGTGCCTCCTTGGCGGCTGTGCTGCGGTGGTGTGCCTCTCAGGGCCGGGGAAGTCTGCGGTGCAGGGGGTTGCCGGTGGTGCGGGTCGCTCGCCGGGAGCCGGGCGGGGGCGCGGCGACGACGTCGGGCTCCGCGGCGGTGCGCTCGGTGCGCTCGATCAGCCGGGCCGCGGGGGTGCCGGCCCGGGAGAGCCCGGGCGCGCTCATCAGCCGCCGCGCCGCGGAGCCGCAGCCGGGGCAGTCGCTCTCGCGCGTGGCCGCGCCCATGCCCAGCAGGACCTCGAAGTCGCCGCACTCCCGGCACCGGTACTCGTAGATCGGCATGCGGGGCGCCTCCCGGGAACGCGGGGTCTCTGGACTGACGACCCTAGTGCGGGGTCCGTGGCCGGGGAAGGGCTGCCATCGACATCGCCCGGACATGACGGGGCGGGGCCGCAGGTTCCTCGGGGCGCGAGCCCGCACCAGGAGGCCCTGCCGGACGTGCGCTCAGGGCCGGCCGGGCGGCACGTTCAGGTTGTGCCGGAAGAGGTTCCCGGGATCGTAGCGGTCCTTGAGGGCGGCCAGCCGCTGGTGCTTCTCCCGCCCGTAGGCCAGGCGGGCCGCCTCCACCGGGTCGCCCCCGAGCTCGGCGTCGGGCCCCATGAGGCCGACGTACTCGCCGTGCTCGGCGAACGGCTGCATCGTGTCCCGCACGGTCCGCACGAAGGCTGCGAGGTGCTCGTCCTCGGCCGGGTCGTGCCGGACGCCGTGCACCGTCAGCCAGTACCGTGCGGACCGGTTGGGGAAGGCGGTGGCCTCCTCGGGCACCCTGCCGAAGGCGCCCTCGAGGTGGTGGACGTCGATGCCGGTGCCTCGGCAGGTGATCCCGGAGGCCAGCCCGACGAGGACGTCGACGACCTCGTCGTCCAGCCGGGAGAAGGGAAGGTTGCGCCAGTGGCCGTGCGAGCCCCGGGGGAAGAGCCCGTCCCGCGCCCCCTGCCACGCGAGCCAGGGCGTCGGGCCCATCTCCTCGGCGTCGGGCGGAGCGTCCTCCCGCAGTCCGTCGACGACGTCCAGGCCTGCTGCGTGGTCCTCCGAGACCCAGCTGAACCCCACGGTCAGCACCGGTTCCTCGCCCATCCCGGCCGCCGGGGGCGGGATCGCGAAGGTGAGGACCGGGTTCATCTCGTCCGGCAGACCGCGCGACCACGCGGCGAAGGCGGACAGGGCGCCCGCCCAGCGCGGCCTTCGGTAGTGGAGGTTCCCCGCGAGCACGGTGGACGGCAGCCGGCGGGCCCGGAAGGTGAAGGAGGAGACCACCCCGAGGTTGCCCCCGCCGCCGCGGAGCCCCCAGAACAGCCCGGCGTTCTCCTCCTCGCTGACGTGCAGGTGGTCGCCGGCTGCGGTCACGACGTCGGCGGAGTCCAGGTTGTCGAGGCTCAGCCCGTTGCTGCGGGTCAGCCACCCCATGCCCCCGCACAGGGTCAGCCCCGCCACGCCCACCGCGCCGGTGAGGCCGCCGGGAACGGCGAGGCCGTGCCGGGCCGTGGCGCGGTCGAGAGCGGCGAAGGTGGTGCCGGGCTCCACGCTCACGAGCTGGTTCGCGGGATCGACGACGACGCCCCGCAGCCGCCCGAGGTCCAGCACCAGGCCGCCCTCGACCGTGCCGTGGCCCGCCACGCCGTGCGCGGCGCCCCGCACCGCCAGCGGCAGGCGCGTGCGCTGGGCCGCGGCCAGCGCCAGGTCGATGTCGGCGAGGTCCCCGGCCCGCACGAGAGCCCGGGGACGGGCGTCGATCAGGCCGTTCCAGACGCGGCGGGCCCTGTCGTAGTCGGCGTCCCCCGGCTCCACCAGCGCCCCGGCGAGACGGCCCCGGAGTTCCTGGAGCGCCCTGGTCGTCCCGTGGTCCGGCGCACCGTGGTCGGTGGTGCTCATGGCTCCCGCTCCCGCGCGAAAATAATTCGTCGGCCCGGGGCAAATTCTAGTCGTCCGCGTTCCCGACTCGGCAGATGACCTCGTCACGCCTGCATAACTCCGCGCGGGACGTCAGGGACGGACGGTCCCGTCCGCTCCGGCGGCCGGCCGGAGCTCGGCGGCCGGAGCCGCCCCGGCGGCACCGGCGCCCTCCGCGGGGCCGGCCGGATCGGCCGGGTCGGTGGTCCCGGTCCTGCCGGTGGCCGGCCCGGCCGCGGCCTTCGGCGCCGGGCTGTCCGGCTCCGCGTCCTGGTCGTTCGGGATCCCGTCGCCGTCACGGTCCAGGTCGTCCTCGTTGCGCAGGCCGTCGCCGTCCATGTCCGGGTCGTCAGCGTTGTCGATGTCGTCCCCGTCGATGTCGGAGTCCAGCTCGTTGGGGATCTTGTCCCCGTCGATGTCGGGATCCTCCATGTCGATGGTCCCGTCCCCGTCGGTGTCCCGCACCGCGTCCGGCACGACGACGGGAGCGACTCCCGGCTCGAGCTCGGGCTCCACAGGATCGGGCTCGACGGGATCAGGCAGGGTCTCCACCGGGTCCGGCACGGTCTCCACCGGGTCCGGCACGGTCTCCACCGGGTCCGGCACGGTCTCCACCGGCGCGGGCACGGTCTCCACCGGATCCGGCCGGTCAGGCTGCGCAGCCGGCGACCCCGGCGTGGTCGGAGTCGGTGTGAGAGCGACCGGAGGGGGCGTGGTCACCACCGGGGCTGCTGGGGCGGCCTCCACCTGCTTCGCCGGCTGCTTGGCGTTCCCGGTCTTCTCGGCCTTCGCCTTCTTCGCGGCGTCGGCCTTCGTCTTCTCCGCCTCAGCCTTCGTCTTCTCGGCCTTCGCCTTCTCGGCCCGCTTCTTCTCTGCCTCGGTCTTCTTCTTCGCCGCCTCGGCCTTCTTCGCCGCATCGGCCTTCTTGGCGGCCGCCGCCTTCTTCGCCGCATCGGCCTTCTTGGCGGCCTCCGCCTTCTGCGCGGCCGGGTCCTCGACCGTGCCCGGGACGGGGACCTCGAGGGAGTACTTGCTGCGGGAGGCGGGGATGACGCGCATGCCGTCGACCCAGTCGAAGGACTGCGGGTCGACGGCCTGCCCGTCCACCCAGGTCTCGAAGTGCAGGTGCGGGCCCGTGACCCGGACGCCGGTGGCCCCCACCGTGCCGAGCTGCTCGGAGGCGGCGAGCCGGTCCCCGGTCCGGACCCGGACGTCCTCGAGGTGGTTGTAGGTGGTCCTGATCCCGTCCGCGTGGGTGACCTCCACCCGGTTGCCGCCCCAGACGTCCCAGAACACGGCCGTCACCACGCCGTCGAGGGCGGCGACGACGGGCAGGCCCGCCGCGGCGGAGACGTCGGTGCCGTTGTGGAACTCGCGCCCGCCGCGGTCCGGGGCGATCCGCCAGCCGAACTGGCCACCGGGCAGGACGGCGCCGGGCCGGGCCGGCGCGATGATCGTGTTGACGGGCAGCTCGCCCTGGTACAGCTTCGGCGCCTGCCGGCCCGGGCGCACGGTCGAGGCCGACTCGCGCCCCCCGTCACCGCGGCCCGTCCCGGCCCGCCAGGAGCCCTTGCCCGCTCCGCCGTCCCGCACGGGCGAGGTCGTGCGGTCGTCCCGCAGCGGCCCGGCCGGCGGAGCGGGCCGCTCCTGCCCGGCCGCGAGCAGGCTCCATCCGCTGTCCCTCTGCTCCGTCCGCTCCGCGGAGGCCGCCGGGGCGCCGAAGGCCGAGCCCCGGCCCTGCCCGGTGTCCGGGCTGATGCCGGAGCTGACCGCCACGCTGACGGCCACCAGCGCCGAGAACGCGGTGAGCGCGGTCACCGGCGAGGACGCGCGCTGGCGCAGACCGGGGCGGGCGGGACGGCGAGAGGAGTCGCGGGGCATGACGGTGTTTCCCCCAGGATGTCGCGACGAGCGACGTGAAGATCGTGCAGGAGTTCGAGGTGCTGGGACCCAGCGTGATCAGCTTAAGCGAACGGAGTCTGACCACCGAGGAAACTCCCGTCCCCACATCAGCGCCTTGTCATGCGACGACTTGATGCAAAAGCAAACACCTCGGGACAGGCGGTCAGTAGGGCCCCGACCACCCGTCCTCGAGCAGACCGCGGGCGTAGGCGGCCTGGCCGAGGTGCTGCGCGGCGTCGTCGACCGTGCTCACCAGGCGGGCGCCACGGGTGACGGGCGGGGTCCACGACCGGTCCACCACGTCGTCCAGCTGAGCCTCCGTGAGTCCGTGCACGTACGCCACGGTGCGCTCGACCACCGCGTCGAGGTAGCCGCGCAGCAGGTCGGGGGACGCCACGCGGATCCGTGCGACGTCCTCCGGCCCGTCTCCGAAACCCATGGAGGAGTCGGGGACGTCGAGGCCGAACCGCCCGCTCCACCCCTCGGCGGTCCACACCTCCTCCGTGCCGGCGAGCTGGGCCACCTGTGCGTCCTGCTGGCGGGACGCGTGCCACACCAGCCAGACCACGGAGTTCGCGGTCCCGCCCGGCATGGTGTGCAGCACCTCCGCCGAGATGCCCTCGAGCACGTGCTCCGCCACCTCGGACGGGCGGCGGGCGGCGTCCTCGAACAGTTCCTGCGGCGTCATCGCGACCACTCCTTCCACACCGGGGGCCGGGCCGGCCCCTGCCGCCGAGCCTACGTCCCCCGGGGCCCGTGGCGCCGGGTCCCGGTGAGGTGACGGCCCGGGGGGCGGGCGGGTCAGCGCACGGCCGGCCGCAGCATGCGGGCGACCGTGAACGCCGCCAGGACCACCACGGCCGTCATGACCAGGGCCGTCCAGTGCATGCCCGCCGTGAACGCGGCGACCGCCGCCTCCTGCACCGCGGGACCGAGCGCCCCGGCGCCCTCCGCGACCTCGACGGCTCCGCCGAGGGTCTCGTGCGCCGCGGCCGAGGAGCCGGCGTCCAGGGCCGCGGGCAGGTCGAGGTGGCGCTGGTAGAACGCGGTCAGCAGTCCGCCGAGCACGGCCGTGCCCAGCACCGCACCGACCTCGTAGCCGGTCTCCGAGATCGCCGAGGCCGCGCCGGCCTTGTGCGGCGGGGCCGCCGTGAGGACGAGGTCGTTGGACAGCGTCTCGGCGAGTCCGATGCCGGTGCCCACCAGGCAGAAGGCCACGAGGACCACCACGGCGCCGGCGGTCGCGGAGAGGTCCGCGAGGGTGACCACGAGGAAGCCGGTCGAGGACAGGAGGATCCCCGCCATGATCACGGTCCGGGGGCTCAGCCACCGCACGGCGCGCACGGCCACGAAGCCGGCGAGGACCGTGAGGACGAGGCCCGGGACCATGGTCAGGCCCGCGGTCATCGGGTCCAGACCGACCACGAGCTGCAGGTACTGGGTCAGCATGAACAGGAACCCGTAGAGCCCCACGTTGCCGAGCACGTTGACGGTGACGCCGCCGCGGAAGCCCGGGTGCCGGAACAGGCCGAGGTCGAGCATCGGGTGCGCCAGGACCGCCTGGCGCCGGACGAACAGCACACCGGCCAGCACGCCGAAGGCCGCGCTGAGCAGACCCTGGAAGAGCTCCCCGGAGGCCGTCGCCGCCTTGATGCCGTAGACCACGGGGGTCATGGCGAGCATGGCGAGCAGCACGGACGGGACGTCCACCGGCCCGGGCCGGGGGTCGCGCGACTCCGGCACCAGCAGGGGGCCGAGCACCAGCAGGGGCAGCAGCACGGGCACGGACATCAGGAACACCGAGCCCCACCAGAAGTGGTTGAGCAGGAAGCCCCCGACGATGGGGCCCAGTGCGGCGCCGCCGCTGAAGCCGCCGGCCCACACCGCGATCGCGATCCGGCGCTGCCCCGGGTCCAGGAAGATGTTGCGCAGCAGGGACAGGGTCGCAGGCATCAGCATCGCGCCGAAGAGCCCCATGGCGGCCCGCCCCGCCACGAGCAGCTCGGCGGTGGGCGCGAAGGCCGACGCCGCGGAGACGGCGGCGAAGCCCGTGCCGCCGATCAGCAGCAGCCGCCGGCGGCCGATCCGGTCCCCCATGGAGCCCATGGGGATGAGCAGGCCGGCGAGCACGAGGGGGTAGACGTCCACGATCCACAGCAGCTGCGCGCCGGTGGGGTGCAGCGCCTGCGAGATGGTGGGCAGCGCGAAGCTCAGGGCCGTGTTGTCGACCGACACGAGCAGGACGGGCATCATCAGGACCGCGAGCGCGGCCCATTCGCGCGCACCGGCCGTGGGGCGGGGCGTCAGCAGAGTGGTCATGGTTCACCTCCGGGGAACGGATGGGGAGCGGACAGCCTCAGTAACTGTACCGTCTAGACGGTACAGTTATGGGCGAGCTGACACAATGGGCACCACGTCCGACCCAGGGAGGTCTTCCTCACATGCCCCGCCCACCCGTGGCCCGGGACAAGCTCCTGGCCGCCTTCGAGCAGATCGTCCTCGACGACGGCGAGCGCGCCGCGACCCTCGACGCCGTCGCCGCCGCCGCCGGAGTGTCCAAGGGGGGTCTGCTCTACCACTTCCCGCACCGCCAGGCCCTCGTGGACGCGACGCTGCAGCGCCTCGAGGAGCTCATGCAGCTGGACCTCGAGGCCATGGCGGCGGCGCCGGACGGGGCCGCGCGCTACTTCCTGGTCACGTCCCTGTTCGAGGACAGCCGGCTGGACCGTGCCCTGATCGTGGCCTCCCGGCTCGTCCAGGCCGGGGACGAGAACGCCCGGGCCGCCCTGAAGCGGCTCGAGGTGGCGTGGTACGAGCTGATCCTCGCGGACGTGGGCGACCCGGTGGTGGCGACCGCGGTCCAGCAGATGGGCGACGGGCTCTACCACAACGCGTCGATCGGCCTGCTGCCCGACGGCAGCGCCCGGCGGCACACCATCCTGGAGCACCTCCTGGCCGCGGTGGACCGGCTCAGCCCACGCCCCTGAGCGCGCCTGTTCAGGCCCGTGCAGCAGCGGCCGCGCGCAGCGCGACGAGGATCCGCTGCCGGGTCTCCGCCCGGCGGTGGCCGTTGCGCAGCGAGGGGTGCGGTACGCCCAGCACGGGCAGCAGCCGCGGCGGGTCCTCGACGGTGAGCAGCCGCATCATCCCCGTGAGCGCCGGGGCCCCGAAGGTCACGACGACGCGCAGCTCCGGCAGCGAACCGACCAGTTCCCGAAGAGCAGGCTCCGCCTCGACGAGGTCCTCCACCCTGGGCGGCCGGTGCCGCCCGTCCGCGTCCCGCAGCGCCCAGGGCACCACGTTCCAACGCAGGTAGTCGCCGCGGGCCAGCCCGGACTCCTCCCGCAGCCCCTTGAAGACCCGGGCGGTGGGATCAGGGTTGTCCTCGGAGCTGAAGCCCCGCTCCCCGGCCGCCACGGTGGCCGGCCCTGGGGCCTCCATGAGCACGAGCACTCGAGCGCCGGTTCCGCCGCCGTCGGGATCGACCCACGGCACGAACCGGCCGCCGCTGCGCCAACCCCGGACCAGGGCGTTGAGCGGGGCCACGTGGGGCTGGTCCACACGGGCGCGCTTGCTCGGGACCGGAGTTTCCGCTGAATTTTCCGAATTCAAATCGTTATCCCATCCATTAATAAACCGACGGGTAAAGGTATTTCTGTTCAATTCTTTTTCTACCGCCTGGTGTTCACGCCTTCGTGACCATGAAACACGCTGTCACATGCGGTGACGCGTCTAGATTAATCCGCATCAGCTTGTTGCGAATTCTTTTGCCCGGGCCCGGAGGATTGCCATGCCGCAGCACACCGAACGTCTCGCAGAAGTGGGTCCTATCGATCCGAGGACCGGTTTTCCCTTCTGGTACGAGGATTTCACAGGACTCCGGCTCGAACTGGTCTGGGCGCCCGGGGACGACTTCGCACCGGTCGTCATCGATCCGGAGGAGAGCGGACCGCTGCGCGACATCGGCGCGTTCCCGGGAGAGTCCTTCTACCTGTCCGCTGAGGCGCGCCTGCCCCTCGGCGGAGGGGAGGACGACGCCGAGGCCCGGGTGATCCTGGCCCTCGAGGCAACCTTCGCCACCGAGGGCGTGCTCGACGGTCAGCAGATCGTCTTCGGCAGGGTCCGCTTCCGCGTCGACGAAGGCCGGCCCGACACCATGTACCTCCTGACGCACCCGTACGGCACCATGACCGTGACCACCGACGAGGACGGTGAGGGCTCCGCGACCGAGGACATCGGCCTCAAGCCGTTGGACTTCGAAGGCGCCCTGACCTCGTCCATCGCCCCTTTCCTGCGCTGGACACCCGACCCCGACCTGGATTTCGCCCGGTACGTCGGAGACGGCGGATCCGAGCACACCGTCACCGGCAGCCCGCTCGGCACGAACTATGCCATGGTCGAGGGTCCCGGCGTCGGCTCGGGCGGTGGCGGTCCGGATCCGAACGATCCCACGAACCCGGACAAGGTCTACACCGATCTGTTCGTGCTGCAGGGCCGGGTCGCGAGGACCCACGGCGCGGAGATCGGGCGCGCCGTCTACACCCGCAGCGCGGCCGGCGAGGTCGTCGTGGCGGTGTTCGCCCGGTCGATCCCTGGCCAGCAGCTGACGCTTGCGATCCCCGCTCTGCCGGACACACCGATGCAGGGTGGCGAGGACATCCATTACCTCGCCCGCGTCGACGCCGGCGGCTCCGTCCCCGAACAGATCACCGTCACGAATACGACCGATCCCACGCCCGTGCCCACGACTGCCGACGTCGTCGACGCCGTGGAGATCACCCAGGCCGACTACAGCACCCCCGCCCGGACGCTCACCGTGGCGGCCACGTCGAGCGATGAGCAGAGCCCGCCAGCGCTCACCGTGACCGGCCGCGGCGGGCTGTCCGGACCGGTCGGCGTCCTGACCGGCCTCGACGCCCCACCACCCGTCATCACCGTCACGTCTGCTGCGGGCGGCTCGAGCACCCGCAGCGTCAGGGTCGTCGGCTGAGCCGGTCGGTCCTTCTCCCGCACACCGCACCGGACCAGCAAGGAACCATCATGGAGTACACACTGGCAGGCCAGTTCCTCGAAGCCTGCGACTGCACCGTCATCTGCCCCTGCTGGGTCGACGACGACCCGGTGGGAGGCCACTGCACCGGCTTCATCGCCTGGCAGATCGACGAGGGCGACACCGCCGTCGTGAACGGGATCCCGGTGGGTGGCTGCACGGTGGTGAGCGTCGCCACCCACGGCGGCAACCGCCGCGACACCAACAAGACCACCACGATGCTCTACATTGACGTCCCCGCTGAGCAGCGGGCCTCTGCGGACGCGGACGAGCAGCACCGTGCTCTGGCCGATCTCTTCAGCGGCCGCTTCGGCGGCCCGTTGAGCGATCTCGCCCAGGTGAACGGCACCGTGGTGGGCGACCGCCGTGCGAGCATCTCGATCAGCCCGCCCAACGAGAAACACTGGACGGTCACCGTCCGTCCCGCCGACGATCGCTCCGGCACCGTGTTCGTCCAGGCCAATGGGAGTCCCAAGGTCTTCGACGCCCAGCGAGGAAACAAGGAACCCCTCACCCTTGAGCACACCGCCATCTCCTACGAGCTGAGCGCCGCGGGATCGGTCGAGGCGCAGGACGGGGAGCGTCTGGTCGTCAACGTCGGCGCGCTGCCCGGAGGAAATCTCGAGGTCACCGGCCGGTCCGGCATGCGCGGTGCCTTCCACTATGACCATTCCGCCGACCAACCGGTCGCATCAGGAGCAGCCGACACTGGCACCGCCCAAGGACGGTAGACGTGGCCGCCACCTTCTCCGCGTCTCCACGCGCGGTTGCCCGTGACCGCAGGGTCGATCGAAAGCTCGTGGCACTGGGCGTGCTCATGGTGGCGGCCGCCGCCTGGGGCCTGCTGTTCCTGGTCCACGACCCAGCCGGCCACGGAGCCGGGCATCTCTCCACCGGTGACGGAGGAACCGCCCTGGTGGCAGACAGCCCACACGCGCACCACGGTGGCGCAGCCGCCGTTCTTCCGGCCGCGCTGATCGGTGGGCTGGTCGCCGTTGGGGGATGGGCGCTGATGGTGGTCGCCATGATGCTGCCTCCTGCCCTACCCCTTCTGCAGACGCTTCGGCAGCTCGTGTCCCGGCAGCCCGACCCGTGGCGGCTGACCGTTCTCGGAGCCATGACCTTCGTCGGCGCGTGGACGGTCGTCGGAGCGGCCGTCGTCGCCGGGGACCTCGGCGTCCGGGCGCTGGCCGAGCGCAGCTGGCCGGAAGCGGACCCTCGGTGGGTGACGGCGGGAGTGCTCGTGCTGGCCGGAACCTACCAGTTCACGCCGCTGAAGGATCTCTGCCTGCGAGGGTGCCGCAGTCCACGCAGTTTCGTGCTGGCCCATTGGCAGGGCCGGCGCTCTTCGGGAACGGAGACAGTGGCGCTGAGCGGTGCCTACGCCCTGTCCTGCATCGGCTGCTGCTGGGCGCTCATGCTGATCTGCTTCGCGGTCGGCACGGCAGCCCTTCCCGTCATGGTGGCCCTGGCCCTGGTCATGGCCGCCGAACGCCTCGCGCCCTGGGGGCGCCGCCTCGTGCGGCCGTCCGGGCTCGTTCTCATCGTCCTCGGTGCCGTCACAGCGCTGGCCGCTGCGGCTTCCGCCATCCCACTGCTGTAGGAACCGCCCGCCGAGTACGGGCCGACATCGGAGCTCGCCATGCTACCCATCGACAACAGTTTCCGTACCTACGACGTCGTCGCCATGTCCTTCCCGATCGTCTACTCGCTGGAAGGTGACCACGACCCCAACGGTCTCCTCTACACCCTGCGGGTGTACGAACCCCTCCTGAAATGGGCGAAGGAGCAGCGGGAGAAGGACGACGAGTACCTACCGAGGATCCACCGCAGATCCCAGCTCATGGAGACGGTGGTGGACGGCATCCCCCGCTACCTGCGCATGAGAGAGCTCCTGGCACAGTCCACCGAGGACGGAACCTCCTTGGACAACGGAGATGAGGATGTCAGCTATCTCCTCAATGACTGGGGAAGCGACGAGGAGGTCTTCGCGCGGGAGGAGCACGACGCCAGGGAGCGACGCCCAACCCCCAATCACCGGGCCATCCGACAGAACTACCGCGCCACAGTGGACGAACTGGTGCATGCCTTGCGTGAGTTGACCGAGGGGCGGATCACCAGGCTCGTTGACGACGTCGACAAGTTGAATGAATGGCGTGATGACTGGTCCGCCCAGCTCAAGTCGGCCGAATGTGGGATTCACAGGCGGCTGAAAGAGATCAATGACCAGTGGCCAGCCATGCTGGAGCAGTATCGCCGGGATCGCCCGGGATCCCAGCTGAGTGATGAGGACATCGAGCGGTTGCTCCGCAACGACCACGATGCCTTCAAGAATTGGCACATGGGCAAGGACGCCCCGAAGTACGCGTGGTTCAATCCTCTGCGGCCAATCCCTCTCGTCCGTCCCCTGGTGCTGCGGGCCCGTCGCGGTGAGGAGTTGGAGGTCCACTTCGAGAACAGCATCCGCGGCCGCGAGGTCGGGCTACACGTCCAGGGAGACGGTCTGGCCGGAACTCGCGCCGATGGCAGCAGCGGTAGCGGAGTCAGGTACGGTGACGGCGCCTGCGTGGGCGACAACGACCCCACGACGGTCCCTTACAGGCACAGGATGATCTACCGGTGGAACTGCGCGCGCGAAGGTGTGTGGCCGATCAACGACCTGGGGGACGTGCGGGGCACCGACCGCGGGACGAACAACCACGGACTCTTCGCCGCCCTCGTCGTGGAGCCCGAGGGGGCCCAGTGGCGGGACCCCGAGACCGGTGCTCGGCTGGATGACACGGACCATCCCGACGGCCTCTACGTCGACGTCGTGCCGAGGGTCGAACAGGGCCTGACGGACGCCCAGGCTAAGGCACGGCACCCGGACGAGTTCGTGGACTTCTACTTCCACGGGAAAGAGTTCAGTTTCCGCGAGTTCACGGTGTTCTTCCACGACGAGACGGAGACCCACAGCGGTATCCCGCACCCACTCCCCCACTCGGCGATGCCGTTGTCCTACAGGGCGGAACCCATGCACAACCGGCTGCCCTACCGTCTCCGGAAGCGCCACCGGCTGGGCACGTCCTGGGTCGAGATGCGCGCTGAGGACGACGACATCGACCACTCCGCTGTCGAGATCACGCTCGACAGGACACTGGGTGAGGAGTTCTGGGTCGCCAAGGACCACCGTGCCGCCGTCCCGGACGTCGCGCACCTCGAGCCGTACGCCGAGGAACGCAAGAAGGGGTTACTCGAGCGCGTCTCCGGGGAGGAGCAGCACCACAGCGCCTGGCTGTTCGGGGAGTCCGTGACCCCCACCTTGCGCGCCTATCGGGGCGACCCCTGCCGGGTGCGCCTGGTCCACGCCGGCGTCAAGGAAACCCACGTCTACCACCTGCACGTCCACCAGTGGCGTGCCGTCCCGCAGGACACGGCTGAGCCGTCCGAGTGGAGGCCCGGTAAGCCCCGTGGTTCCCAGCTGCTGGACTCCGTCTCCATCGGACCCCAGACCGCCATGACCATCGACCCGCTCTACGGATCCGGCAGCCGCCAGCACGCCGTGGGCGACATCATCTGGCACTGCCACCTCTATCCGCACTTCCACCACGGCATGTGGGGGCTGTGGCGTAGCTTCGATCGCAAGGTGACCGGGAACCTGGCCTATCCGGACGGCACCCCCTGCGCACCCCTCGTGCCGTTGCCAGGTCGCGAGCCTTTGCAGTCGGACAATGCGCACCCCGGTTTCCCCTGGTTCATCGACGCTACATTCCCCCGCAAGTCCCCACCCCCACCCGTTCTGGACGACGAACACAAGGACTGGCGCCGCGAGCTCCTGCGCATGGGTGAACACTCCCAGCAGGAACTAGGAGCCTTCGACCCGGGGTGCGTGACCAATAGGCGCCCTGGTGCGCTTTTCGTCGATCTGGATGACATGGCCGCACGTTGGAACCGCAAGGCAAGAGTTCCCGAGCGGCGACTCCTCCGCTATGACATCGAAATGGGAGACCGGCGGATGACCTACAACTCCGCCGGATGGTACGACCCCATGGGCCACCACTACAAGTTGCGCAAGGTCGAGGTCCTTCGCCTGGATCAGAAAGGTGCTGTGGATCCGAATCTCACTCCCTTGAAGGATGAGGCTCCGGTGAATGGGTACGGGGTAAGTGTCGACGCGTTCTTCCCACGCGCCAATCACGGCGATGTCGTGGAGCTGCGGCTCTACAACACGGTGAAGTCCTTCCCCCCGGACCACTTCGATCTGCCCGCTCACCCGGTGGAATGCGGTCTGCACGTGCATCTCGTGAAGTTCGACGTGCTCGCGGCGGATGGCTCAGCGAGTGGATGGAACTACCTCTCCGGAGCCAGCTCTCCGGAGGTCATCCCGGAGGACAAGGGGCCATTCAAGAGAAACTTTTCCGTGCACCGCTGGGTGGTGGACGAAGAGTTCGGGACGTGCTTCTTCCACGACCATCTGCTGGCCAACTTCCGGCAGAAGCGGGGGCTGTTCGGTGCGCTGATCGCCGAGCCCAACGGCACCCGCTGGTACCTCCCGGACCAGAAGACCCCGGCCTGGGTCGGTTCGCAGGCCGTCGTGCTCCCGCGCGACCGCGGCGCGGACGCTACCAAGCCCAAAGAAGCGGGCATCGACGCTCCGTTCCGGGAGGCCGGCCTCGCTCTCGGCGATTTTGTGCCCCTGAACCGGCGGAAGACAGCACGCCCTGAGATGCCTGGTCTCCCGGGACGGCACGATGAGCCGCTCAATGAGCCGAACCAGCTGGGCGGCGACGACGACCCCGGCGTGATGGGCGTCAACTACCGTTGCGCTCCGCTGGAATACCGGGGCAAGGACCCTTCCGAGTGGTTCAGCTCCAACCGCTCGTCGATCGACATCGACGCCCTGGAACGCCAAGTCTTCGCCGACGCCGAGGCCGAGCACAGAGCGCTCGACGAGGCCAGGGTCCGTGCCCGGCCGCTCGACCACCCGTGGATGCCCGCGAATGGCCAGGATCCGGGGGCCGGTGATGGACAGGACGGAGCGCACGGCGAGGACCATGATCGGTGTACCCCCCACTGGCCGGTGCCGCCGAAGACGAGCGGAGATCCGGACACGCCCGTGATCTACACCTATCCCGGAGAACGGTTGCGGCTCAGACTCCTGCAGGGGTCGCACGAGGAGCAGCACAGCTTCATGCTGAACGGCATGCGCTGGCGCAAGGACTGGCAGAACCGTCGGTCGCCCCTGGTGAACCAGCAGACGATCGGCATCTCCGAGGCCTTCACCGTGGACATCGACCCGGAGGACGCGAGCCCCTACGGGGTCGGTGACCACCTGTGGCAGTTCACCGTCATGGACGACCTGTGGCTGGGGTGCTGGGGCCTCATCAGGTCTATGGCGCCCAGTATCGACAACTATCGCCACCATCTCCTCCCCCTGCCGATCATCACCAAGTACGCGAAGGGAAAAACTGCAGCAAAGTCACCTAAGGCACCGTTGTGGAAACTCCCCGTCCCGCCGAGGAGGGAGGAACTCGATCGGGCTCTGGAACGGGGCCTCAACGCTCAGGCGTCCCGGTTCGGGAACCAGCGCCCGGCCCGGGGACCGAACGGAAAGTGGCCGGCGGACGAGGTGCGCGAGTACGTGGTCGTCGCCCAGCGCCACGAGCACGAGTATGCCGCCCATGCGCTGACCGACCCGTGGGGACTCATCTACAGATCGGCTCAGCACGCCGTGCCCGAGAAGGATCGGGATGGGCAGGAGACCGGCAACGTCCGGGCCGCGGGGGTGGACCCCTCCGATGAGCCGCTGGTCCTGCGGGCCCATCCCGGGGAGTGGCTCAAGGTCACCCTCATCAACGAGGTGCTGCTGCCGGAAGAAAACCTTCCTGGACAGAACTACTCCGTCAGGGATCCCCGGTTGCCCGACTTCGGCCCGGAGGTCAGCCCGCCGCGACTGCCGGTCGAACACCGCGATCACCTCGGCTATCCCGACCGCCGGACGGTGAGCCCCCGGGTGTCCCTGCACCCCAGTCTGCTCCTGTACGACGTGGTCAGCGACGACGGCTCCTACGTGGGCCTCAACCACGACAGCACCGTGGCAGCTCTCGACGTGGACAGCACCGCCCATGTGGTCCACGGCGACGAGGCCGCGGCCGGAGCCGTGGTCCACCGCTCGGACCACGGGATCGGGCACAGGGATCCGAACTGGCGGGAGTACTGGTGGTACGTCGACGACCTGCTGGCGCCGCAGTCGGACCAGAAACCCGACGAGTCGAAGAGCCCCCGACCGGGACAGGTCTGCTATCTCTTCGACATGGCCGACATCCGCAACCACCGGCACCACGGCCTGATCGGGGCCGTCGTCGTCGAGCCGCGGGACGTAGTCCCTGTCGACCGTCACGACGAACGCAAGGAGCAGTGGGTCGGTCCGCACGTCCACCTGAAGCGCCGGGAGGACCGGGGCGACCCGCGCGAGCAGCAGAAGTGCGAGGAGAAGTGCCCCTGCCCGCACGTGCACACGAAGTGCGAGGGGAAGATCCTCGGCCAGGAGCTCGTGCTCTTCCTGCAAGACGGGCTGCGCCACTTCATCAACGGCGACGTCGACCTGCCGATGCCGGACATCTCGCCCAGCGACCCTCCGGTCGACGTGGGACAGAAGGCGATCAGCTACCGGTCGCCTCTGACACCGCACCGCCGGCCCATGGCGCTGCCCAACCTCACGGCCCCGATCATCGAGGTCCGGGACGACCTGCCGATCTGGTGGCGGCTGGTGTGCGCGGGCGACAAGCCCCGCAACCACACCTTCACCGCGCACAACTTCGCGTGGGACACCGCGCCGTGGGTGCGGAAGGTGAAGAACTCCAGCCCGGAGTCCGGCTCGGTCACCGCGATCTGCGGCGGCTTCGTCCAGGACCTGGTGATGACGCCGGAGACCAGATGGGATCCCGGCGACCATGCCTACCGCAGCGGCGCCTTCCGGTGGGCGGTCGGCCAGGGCATGTGGGGGATCCTGCGCATCGAGGGCCGGGAGGACCAGTGATGCTTCCATCCGGCACGGCTTCCGCCTCCCAGTGAGGGCCGGTCCGGGCACGTCCGTGCGGGATCAGAGCGTACGGACGTGCTCGGGCCGGAGGCCGATGCCGATCGCCCGTCCGGTCACGTGGGGCAGGAACGGCAGGGCCCGCACCACGCCCAGCGGCAGCGGAGGCCGCGGCGCCTGCCCGGGCCGGGAAGGGACCAGCCGGCGGGCCAGCACGAGCTGAAACAGCTGGGTGGCGCGCGCCGGCCACGCCCGCCGGCGCTGCACCCGGGCGAGGTCCCGCCCCCGCACCTCACCGCGCAGCAGACGCGGGCCGAGGAGGTTCGCCGCCGCGACCGCGTCCTGGATCGCGAGGTTGATGCCCACGCCCCCGGCCGGGGACATCGCGTGGGCTGCGTCGCCGAGGAACAGCACTCCGGGCCGCCACCAGCGGCGCAACCGGTCCACGCGCACGCGCAGCAGCTTCACCTGCTCCCAGTCCTCGATCGTGGCGAGTCCCTCGCCCAGGCCGGGGGCGAGCGCCCGCACCTGGTCCCGGAAGGCCTCGAGCCCCTGGGCGCGCAGCGCGTCGTGCTCGCCGGCCCGCACAATCATGGCAGCTTGCCAGTAGCCGGTGCGCGGCAGGGCGACCACCGCGCCGTCCCCGGCGTTGAACAGCGGCTGCTCCTGTCCCTCGCTCCGGGGCACGCGGAACCACAGCACGTCCATCCGGGACGGTGAGGCCTTCGGGACCAGGCCGGCCGCGGCCCGCAGCACGGAGTCGCGGCCGTCGGCGGCCAGGACCAGGTCGGCCCGGACCTGCACCGGCGCCCCGTCGTCGTCGTGGGCCGTGACACCGGTGCACCGGCCGTCCTCGACGAGCAGGCCGTCGGCGGCCGTGGAGCGCAGCAGCCGGAAGCCGGGCAGCGCCTCGCCCTTCTCGGCGAGCAGGTCCAGGAAGTCCCACTGCGGCAGGAACGCGATGAACGGGCAGCGCACGGGCAGACGGTCGAACCGGCCGACCACGACCGTCTCCCCGCCGAGGGCGACCGTGGCACGCTCCACGCGAGTGTGGGGCAGCGCCAGGACGTCCTCGAGCCAGCCGAGCTCGGCCATCACCTCCAGGGTGGAGGGGTGCAGGGTGTCACCGCGGAAGTCGCGCAGGAAGTCCCCGTGCTTCTCCAGCACGACCACGTCCACGCCCTGTCGCGCGAGCAGCACCCCGGCCATCAGCCCGGCCGGGCCACCGCCCACCACGCAGCACGTGGTCCGCACCTGCTCCACCGCCTGCACCGCCGCCACGGGTGCCTCCCGGACCCTCGCCGAACCGCCGTCCCTGCCGACGATCCCACCGGGGTGCCGGACGCGCAAGAGGACTGAGCGGCCCGCCTGCCGACCGCGTCATCCCGCGCCGCACCCTTCCCACCGCCGCGCGGGAGCACCAGAGTGGGAACCGCAGCGCCGGACGCCGACCGCACCGACAGGAGATCCCCATGGGCACGCTGATCGTCACCGAGTTCATCACCCTCGACGGCGTCGTCGACTCCCCCGGCGGCGGCCCGCACCCGCACGCGGGCTGGAGCTTCCGGCACGTGACCTATGACGAGGCGGCCTACGAGCTCAAGGACCGCGAGCAGAAGGAGGCGGCGGCGATGCTGATGGGCCGGGTCAGCTACGACGAGTTCGCCCCCGTCTGGCCGTCGATGGAGGAGTTCGCCGAGTACAACGCCATGCCCAAGTACGTGGTCTCCTCCACCCTGGAGGACCCGCGCTGGCACAACACCTCCGTGCTGCGCTCCCTCGACGAGGTCGCGCGGCTGAAGGCCACGGTCGACGGCACGATCCTCGTGCACGGCAGCGCCACCCTGGCCAAGGGCCTCGCCGCCGCGGATCTCGTGGACCGGTACCACCTGCTGGTGTTCCCAGTGCTGCTCGGCGCGGGCCGCCGTCTCTTCGACGACAGCACCGACACGTTCCGCACCCTGGAGCTGGTGGAGCACGAGGCCTACGCCAACGGCGTCCTCAAGTCCGTCTACGACGTCGTCCGCTGACCGGCGACCGCCCGTCGGGGCTCACGGCCCCTCATCCGGCCGTTCCCCGGAGCCGCGCACCAGCAGCCCGTCGTGCTCCTCGATCAGGCGCAGGGAGAGCTCCTTGTACCCGACCGCGTCGAACAGGACGGTGATCCGGTCCGGCTCCGCGCCCATCACGATCCCGTGGCCCCACTCGCGATGGGTGACCGGGCTCTGGATCGCCCAGCCGTGCGGGGTGGCGGCGGACCGCTCCGCGGCCTCGGCGGCGGAGCCGGTCTCCGCGCAGGTGTCGCAGTTGCCGCACCAGCCGTCGGTCTCCTCGCCGAAGTAGTGGAGCAGCCAGTCCCGCCGGCACCCGTCCGTCTCGGCGTAGCCCCGCATCATGTCGATCCGCGAGCGGTCGATCCGGTGCTGGGCCTCGGCCTCCGCGAGCGCGGCGGCGACGGCGTCCTCCGGCGCGACCCCGTCCACGGCCCGGTAGCCCTCGGGCCGGGCCAGCACGCCACCGCTGTGCTCGAGCAGGTGCAGGGCCCGGGCCTGGGCGCGGGGGCCCAGGCCGGTGTGCTCGCGCAGCTCGCGGGCCCGGACCGGCCCGTGCCCGAGGACGGCGCGGAGGACCTCCTCGAGGTCCGCCCGCTCGGGGGCGGCGCCGGCGAAGTACTGCTGGAGCCCCAGGTCCTCGGAGCGGTAGTGCAGCACGGCGAGGGCAGGCCTCCCGTCCCGGCCGGCCCGGCCGATCTCCTGGTAGTAGCTGTCCAGGGAGTCGGGGATGTCCGCGTGCACCACGAAGCGCACGTCCGGCTTGTCGATGCCCATCCCGAAGGCGGTGGTGGCCACCACCACGTCCAGCTCGTCGCCGTGGAACCGGGCGTGCACCTCGTCCCGCTCGGACCTCCGGCGTCCCGCGTGGTAGGCCTCGGCACGCACGCCGCGCCGGACCAGCTCCGCGGCGTAGTCCTCCGTCTCCCGGCGGGTGGCGACGTAGACCAGCCCCGGGCCGGCGAGCCCGGCGACCTCGTCGAGCACCGCCCGGCGCTTGTCGGAGGCCTGGTGGTGGCGCACCACCCGCAGCTCGATGTTGGGCCGGTCGAAGCTGTGCACCAGGACCAGGGGGTCGCGCAGGCCCAGCCGGTCGACGATCTCTGCCCGGGTGTGCGGGGAGGCGGTGGCAGTCAGGGCCACGACGGCCGGGCGCCCCATCCGCTCGACGGCCTCCTGCAGCACCAGGTAGTCGGGGCGGAAGTCGTGGCCCCACGAGGAGATGCAGTGCGCCTCGTCCACCACGAACAGGGACGGCGGGTGCGCGGCGAGCCGCTCGGTGATCTCCTCCCTGGCCAGCTGCTCGGGGGCGAGGAAGAGGAACTTCGCGTCCCCGCGCGCCACGGCGTCCCAGGCGGCGCGCTCGCGCCGCGCCCCCACCGCGGAGTTCACCGCGAAGGCGACCTCCGCCCCGAGGTCCTCGTTGATCGCCTCGACCTGGTCGTGCTGGAGGGCGATCAGCGGGGACACCACCACGGCGGTCCCGGGCAGGGCGGCGCCCGGGACCTGGTAGATCGCGGACTTGCCGTGGCCGGTGGGCATCACCGCCAGGACGTCCCGGCCGGCCGCCGCCGCCGCCATCGCCTCGAGCTGGCCCTCGCGGAACTCCGTGATGCCGAAGCCGGACGCGGCGACCTCCCGGAGCCGTTCCGCGGTGACCGGTGCGGCGCGCCCGCCCGCGCCCGTGGCGGCACCCACCGGCTCAGCGGGGGATCCGGGCGAGGACGGTCGCGGGCCCGTGCCCGCCCTCGTCGTCGTCGACCAGGTCCCGGCTGGTGCCCATGGTGCCGCTCCCGTCCGCTGCCGCACCCTGCGGCCGTCTCTCCTCACGGCCAGGGTAGGCACCGGATCCGGGAATCACCACGGCGGGCCCGTGTGCGGTCCGGGGCCGGGCTGCCGGAGGCGCAGAATGGGACCCGTGGAAATCATCGTCATCGCCGCCCTCGCGATCCTCGTGGGCTCGGTCCTGCAGCGCGTCTCGGGCACGGGGGTCGGCCTGGTCGTGGCCCCGACCCTCGCCCTGCTGCTGGGCCCCGCCACGGGCGTGCTCGTGACCAACGCGACGACGACCGTCTCCGGCTTCCTCATCATGCTCTCGGTGTGGCGCCACGTGGACTGGCGGCGGTTCGCCCTCATCGCCCCGGCCGCGGCGGTGGGCGCCGTGCCGGCGGCGCTCGTGGTCCGCGAGCTGCCCGCCGCCTGGCTGCAGGTGCTGGTGGGCGGCGTGGTGCTGCTGGCCCTCACCACCATGTTCGGGCTCCCCCGCCTGCCCGAGTGGCCGGGGCGGTTGCCCACGGTGCTCGCCGGGGCGATCGGGGGGTTCTTCAACACCACGGCGGGGGTGGCCGGACCGGTCATGGTGATCCACTCCCGGCTGGCCCGCTGGGAGCAGCGCTCCTTCGCCGCGACCCTGCAGCCGGTGTTCATGACGATGGGCGCCCTGTCGGTGCTCACCAAGACCCTGCTGGGCGCGGCGGGGACCGGCGGGATGCCGCCGTGGTGGGTGGCCCCCGGCGTGGTCCTCACGGTGGTGCTGGGCGTGCGGATCGGCGGGGTCGTCGCCCGCCGCGTGTCCCTGAGCACGGCGCGCACGGTCGCTCTGGTCCTCGCGGGGATGGGCGGGGCGATCACGCTGGTGCGCGGGCTGCTGGGCGTGCTCTGATCCCGGCCGCCCCTCAGTCCTCGCGGGCCCGGCGCGTCGCGGCGTCGTTGGCCTTCCGGATCGCGTCGACGAGCTCCTTCTTGGTCATGTAGGAGCGCCCCTCCACGTCGAGCCGCTTCGCCACCTCGTAGAGGTGCTCCTTCGAGGAGTTCGCGTCGACCCCGCCGGCGGTCTCCGCGCGGGAGTCGCGGCCGCCCGCGGCGTGCTCGTCGGAGGGCCCGTACTCCTCCTTGCCCTCCCAGTGGTCGCCGACCTTCTCGTGGGTGTGCTTGAGCGCGCTGTAGGCCGTGCGCGCCGCGCGCTCCTCGTCGCCGTACTCCTCGAGCGCGGAGTCGTAGGTCTTGGCGAACGTGTCCTGCGCCTTCTGCCCCGAGCGCTGCAGGGTGGAGGGCAGTTCGTTCTTCTTGGCGTGGTCGTCCTTGCCGGTCTTGGGCACGAGGTGCTCCTTCCGTAGGGGTGTGGGGGCGCGGCTCAGAAGACGGGCATGCCGCCGGTGACGCCGAGGACGGTGCCGCTGACGTAGCTGGCCTCGGCCGGGCTCGCGAGGAAGACGTAGGCGCCGGCCAGCTCGGCGGGCTGGCCGATCCGGCCCAGGGGCGTCTCCTTGCCCATGTTCGCGACCGCTCCGGGCTCCTTCGTGGCGGGCCCCAGCGGGGTCCACACCGGTCCGGGGGCGACCGCGTTGACGCGGATGCCCTCGGGCCCCAGCTCGGCGGCGAGGTTGGCGGTGACGTTGTTCAGCGCGGCCTTCGTGGCCGCGTAGTCGATCATCGACACGGACGGGTCGTAGGCCTGCACGGACGTGGTGTTGATGATGCTGTCCCCGCGGCCGAGGTGCGGCAGCGCCGCCCGGCTGATCCAGAGGGTGCCGTAGAGGTTGGTGCGCACGGCGCGCTCGAGGTCCTCCGTGGCGAGGCCCTTGAGCCCCGCCTCCCCGCGGGCCCAGTGGAAGCCCGCGTTGTTGACGACCACGTTGAGCCCGCCGAGGCCCTCGACCGCCCGGTCCACGATGTCCCGGCAGCTCTGCTCCTCGCGCACGTCGCCGGGGACCAGGACGGCGGTGCGGCCGGCCTTCTCGATCCACCCCACCACGTCCTGGGCGTCCTCCTGCTCCTCGGGCAGGTAGTTGATCGCGACGTCGGCCCCCTCCCGCGCGAACGCGATGGCCACGGCGCGGCCGATCCCGGAGTCCCCGCCGGTGATGAGGGCCTTGAGCCCCTCGAGCCGGCCCCTGCCCTCCCAGGACGCCTCGCCGTGGTCGGGCACGGGGTCCATGGCGGCGGTCAGCCCCGGGGGCGTCTGCTGCTGCTCGGGCATCCCGCCCTCGTCGTCGGCCATCGCGCGGGCGTGCTGGGAGACGGGTGCCTCGGGCATGTCGGACTCCTTCTATCAGGTTGCTTATCGTTTGCTTCTCCCACCCTAGGAGGACGGGCGCCCCCTTGTCTTCCCCCGGGGGCACAATCTTCCGCGCCGGCCGTGGACACCCCTCGACGCTCCTCGAGTTCCGTTGATAGGTTCGCGACACGCACCCCACCGCGCACCGACGACCCGGGAGAGACCGCATGAGCCCCGACATGAAGCCCCGCAGCCGTCAGGTGACCGACGGCATCGACGCGACCGCCAGCCGCGGCATGCTCCGCGCCGTGGGCATGGGCGACGCCGACTGGGAGAAGCCCCAGATCGGCATCGCGAGCTCCTGGAACGAGATCACCCCCTGCAACCTCTCCCTGGACCGGCTCGCCCAGGGCTGCAAGGAGGGCGTCCACGCCGGCGGCGGCTACCCCCTCCAGTTCGGCACGATCTCGGTCTCGGACGGGATCTCGATGGGCCACGTGGGGATGCACTTCTCGCTGGTCTCGCGCGAGGTCATCGCGGACTCCGTGGAGACGGTGATGCAGGCGGAGCGCCTCGACGGGTCCGTCCTGCTGGCCGGGTGCGACAAGTCCCTGCCGGGCATGCTCATGGCCGCCGCCCGCCTGGACCTGGCCTCGGTGTTCCTCTACGCGGGGACCATCGCCCCGGGGTGGGTGAAGCTCACCGACGGGACCGAGAAGGACGTCACCCTCATCGACGCGTTCGAGGCCGTGGGCGCGTGCAAGGCGGGCCTGATGGGCAGGACGGACCTCGACCGCATCGAGCGGGCCATCTGCCCGGGCGAGGGCGCCTGCGGCGGGATGTACACGGCCAACACGATGGCCTCCGTGGCCGAGGCCCTGGGCATGAGCCTGCCCGGCTCCGCGGCCCCGCCCTCGGCGGACCGGCGGCGCGACCAGTTCGCCCACCGCTCCGGGGAGGCCGTCGTCGAGATGCTCCGGCAGGGCATCACGGCCCGGGACGTCCTGACGAAGGAGGCCTTCGAGAACGCCGTCACCGTGCTCATGGCCCTCGGCGGGTCCACCAACGCCGTCCTGCACCTGCTGGCCATCGCCCACGAGGCGGAGGTGGAGCTCACCCTCGAGGACTTCAACCGGATCGGGGACCGCGTCCCGCACCTCGCGGACCTCAAGCCGTTCGGCCGGTACGTCATGAACGACGTCGACCGGCACGGCGGCATCCCGGTGGTCATGAAGGCCCTGCTCGACGCCGGGCTGCTGCACGGGGACGCCCTCACCGTGACCGGCCGCACGGTGGCCGAGAACCTGGCCGCCCTGGACCCCGGGCCCCTGGACGGCGACGTGATCCGCACGCTCGACAACCCGATCCACCGCACGGGCGGGATCACCGTCCTGCACGGCTCCCTGGCGCCGGAGGGCGCGGTGGTGAAGTCCGCGGGCTTCGACGCCGAGGTCTTCGAGGGCCCGGCCCGCGTCTTCGAGCGCGAGCAGGCCGCGATGGACGCCCTGGAGGCCGGGGAGATCACGGCCGGGGACGTGCTCGTGATCCGCTACGAGGGCCCCAAGGGCGGCCCCGGCATGCGCGAGATGCTGGCCATCACCGGGGCGATCAAGGGCGCGGGGCTGGGCAAGGACGTCCTGCTGCTCACGGACGGCCGGTTCTCGGGCGGCACCACGGGTCTGTGCATCGGCCACATCGCGCCGGAGGCCGTCGACGCCGGACCGGTCGCGTTCCTGCGCGACGGCGACCGGATCCGGGTGGACCTGGCGGCCCGCTCCCTGGACCTGCTGGTGGACGCCGAGGAGCTGGCGCGGCGGCGCAGCGGCTGGGCCCCCCTGCGCCCGCAGTACGAGGGCGGCGTGCTGGGCAAGTACGTCAAGCTGGTGCGCTCGGCCTCGCTGGGCGCCGTCACCGGCTGACCGGCCGGTTCCGCCGCCCCGCCGAACGGGACGCCCCGTGCACGCACCGGGCCCCGACCGTGTGCGGTCGGGGCCCGGTGCGTGCACGGGGACGAATCAGAGCGGGCCGCCCGCGGGGCGGTCGTCGATGCGCCGGGTGGCGGGGTCCACGCCCGGGTCCGCGTCGACGGTGCCGTCGGCGAGCGTCTCGTCCACGGGCGGGATCGGCGGGACCTCCCCGGTCACGGTCTCCCCGGGAGCCCCCGGCGCCACCGGTGCGGCCGGCGCCGCCGGGGGCGCGGTCGACTCGAAGGTCACCGGCTCCGTGTCCGGGCCGGAGTCCTTCTTCTTCGCCGCGGCCGCGACCCCGGCGGCGGCCACCCCGGCCGCGGCGACGCCCGCGGCGACCGCCTTGCCCGAGACCCCGGCCTTGCCGTCGTCACCGCGGGAGGCCGCGGCGTGCTCCACGCCGGGCGTGCCGACCGGGGCGCCCTCGTTGACGGAGCCTCGCCAGGCGCCGGTCGCGTAGCCCTCGGCCTCGATGAACTTCTTGAACCGCTCGAGGTCGCCCTCGGCCTGGTTCTCGACCACGTTGAGCTTGTCGCCGACCTTCTCCACGAGGCCCTCGGGCTCGTACTCGAGGACCAGGTGCACCTCGGTCCGCCCGTTGCCCGCGTCGCGGAACGTCACGGTGCCGGCGTTGGTGGCGCCCTGGGTGGCGGCCCAGGAGACCCGGCTGTCGGGGACCTGCTCCACGATCTTCGCCTCCCACTGCCGGCGGACGCCGCCGAGCTCGGCGACCCACTGGAGGCGGTCGGCGCCGAGCTGGGTCACGCTCTGCACGCCGTTCATGAAGTGGGGGAAGTCCTCGAACTGGGTCCACTGGTTGTACACGGTGCTCAGCGGCACGTCGACCACGACATTCTTCTCGACCTTGGTGCTCATGGCATCTCCTTCGATCCGTCTCGACGATCAGGGGCGGCGAAGCGTCGCCGATTCGCCAGTGTGCTTACGATACCGCTGGGCGCGCGGTGTGACCAGGGGTCGGCGGCCCGGCCGGCACCGGGCCGGCCGACACCGGCCCGGGGCGCCCCACGGAGGACTATGGACTTGACGTGGGCGGACGGGGAGAATTGCCGCACGACCTGCGGGGGGCTCGACATGGCGAATCTCGAGACAGAATTCCGGACACTGGTGTCCGTCCAGGACGCGCGGGCAGCTGATGCCGTCGAGGGACACCTGGCGTGGGGACGCCTGGTGGACAGCGACTACGTGCTGGTGCACGGGCCGCCGGACTGGCTGGGACGGGACGTCGACCCCGAGGTGCTGATCGCCCGGGTCGTGTCGGGGCGGACGGACGAGGTCGAGCGGATCAGGATCGCCCGGATCCAGCTGCACGGCGTCCTGCACGACCCCGCGTCCGAGATGACGGGCATCCGGCTCGACCACCCGTCCGGGTGCCCGGCCCAGGGCCCACCGGACGGCGCGGGCTCCGAGCGCCGGCTCGCCACGGGCGCCGAACTGTGCTCGGCCGTGGACACGGTGCTGGGCCCGGCCCCGGCCGAGGAGGCCCCGGACAGCACCGAGGAGGCCCTGCGACCCGTGGTGGCGTGGGAGGAGATCCGGCGCCACTCGATCGTGGAGGACTGCCGGCTGCCCGCTCCTCCCGTCGAGCGGATGTGGATCTGCACCGTCTTCGGCAGGTCCGTGTGCAGCTGAGCGGGACCCGATGAGATCCCGGAGGCACCCCTCGCGCCTGGCCGTGGACCTCGTCGCGGTACCGGTGCTGTGGGGCATCGAGCTCCAGATCACGTGGGACCGCACGGCGGAGCCGGACGCGACCGCCACCTGGGTGGTCGTCCTCACGGCGGCGCTGCTGTACCTGCCCCTGTTCTGGCGCCGGCGCCGGCCCCTGACGGTGCTGGCCCTGGTGTCGCTGGGCGCCGTGGCCGTCCCCCTGCTCGGCTTCGCGTTCCACCCCGTCTTCTGTGTCTGGCTGGCCCTCTTCGCGGCGGCCGCGCACTGCTCCGACCGGAACGCCCTCCTCGGCCTGGCGCTCGCGTTCCTGCCGGTCGCCACGAGCGTGCAGGCCACCGTCCGGGACACTCCCGACCCCTCGATGCGGGTCGCCACGTTCGTCGTCGCCGCGCTGTTCCTCACCGTGGCCCACGTGGTCGTCTTCGGCGTGGGCCGGTGGGTCCGCTGGAGCGTGGCCCAGCGGGCGCTCGTGGCCCGGCTGGCCGCCGCCCGGGCCGAGGCCGAGGAGCGCCAGCGCATCGCCCGCGAGCTGCACGACGTCGTGGCCCACGCGGTGAGCCTCATGGTGCTGCAGGCCGGAGGGGCCGAGCGCGTGATGGATCGGGACCCGGAGCGGGCGCGGGCGGCGCTGCGGCAGGTCGACGAGCTCGGGGAGCAGGCCGTCACGGAGCTGCGGCGCATGCTGGGCCTGCTCTCCCCGGCGTCGTCCGCGGCGGCACAGATCGCGCCGGAGCCGGTGGGCCTGCAGCGATTGGACAGCCTGCTCGACCACCTGCGCACGGCGGGCCGTGAGGTGGAGCTCTGCGTGGCGGGCGAGCCCGGGGCCCTGGAGCCGGCGGTGGACGAGGCCGCGTACCGGATCGCGCAGGAGGCGCTGACCAACGCGGTCAAGCACGCCGCCCCGGACCGCCCGGTCCGGGTCGCCCTCGACTGGGGCCCCCGGGACGTCGAGCTCTCCGTCCGCACGGACGGCGCCGGGGCCCGGGGCCGGCTCTCCGCGCGGCTGTCGACCGGGCACGGGGTGCGGGGGATGGCGGAGCGGGCCCGGGCGGTGGGGGGCGAGGCGACGGCCGGGCCCGATCCGAACGGGGGGTACCTGGTGTCCGCGCGGCTGCCCGTCCGGCCGCCCGGCCCCGGCGACGCCGCGGCGCAGGACGCCGCGGCGTCCACGGCGGCCACCGGCCGCGGGGAGGGCACCGGATGACACGGGGCGCGGAACCCGCACCCGTCCGGGTGCTCCTGGTGGACGACGAGGCGATGGTGCGCTCCGGGCTGGCCATGCTCCTCACGGCCGAGCCGGACCTGATCGTCGTCGGGGAGGCCGCCGACGGCACGGAGGCCGTCGAGGAGACCGCGCGGCTGCAGCCGGACGTGGTGGTCATGGACGTGCGCATGCCCGGCACGGACGGGGTGGCCGCCACCCGGGTGCTCACCTCCGACGCGTTCCTGGACCGGGTGCCGAACGTCCCCGCCGTCCTGGTGCTGACGACCTTCGACGAGGACGCCGCCGTCCACGCCGCCCTGCGGGCGGGCGCCTCCGGCTTCATCCTCAAGAGCTCCGCGCCGAAGGTCCTGGCGGACGCCGTCCGCTCGCTGGCCCGCGGCGGGGGCTGGCTGGACCCGGACGTGACCCGCAGGCTCCTGACCGAGTTCGGCCGCGGGCCCGACCCCTCCGCCCCTCCGCCGGAGCGGCTGCAGCAGCTGACCCGGCGGGAGCGCGAGGTCCTGGTCGCCGTCGCCCACGGCCTGACGAACTCGGAGATCGCCCGGCGCCTGTTCCTCAGCGAGGCGACCGTGAAGACCCACGTCCACCGGATCTTCCTGAAGCTGGGCGTCAGCGAGCGCGCCCAGGCGGTCACGGCGGCGTTCAAGAGCGGGCTCGTCAAGCCCACCGACCGCTTCTGAGCCCTGCCCCCGGTCCCGCGCGTACCACCCCGGTTGTACGCCGGAGTTCACCTCCCGGGTGGACGCCGGGAGGTGCCCCCCACTGCGACCCTGGTCCTGTCGGTTCGAGAAGTTCCCCTCCGGACCCCGGGCAGGAACCGCCGGCACCCACGAAATCTCTGTCCCGCAGGAGACCCGAAATGTCCATCGAAACCAGCACGACCGCAGCCCCGCAGCCGGCCGGCGCCCGCCGCCACGCCCGCAAGGCGGTGCTGTCCCTGGCCTCCCTGACCCTGGCCGCAGGCGCCCTGCCGCTGCTGGGCGCCCCGGCCCAGGCCGCACCGGCCCAGGCCGCCTCGACGCAGTCCTCGGTGCTCGAGACGGCGTCGCACAAGCCCCATCAGAAGCACTGCTCGGTCGACGCCCACAAGCCGTCCTGGACGTGGCACCACGGGAAGAAGTACGTCAAGTACCCCGTCCACGTGAAGTGCCACAAGGGCTACAAGGTGGAGGTCAAGCAGTACTACTACGCGGTGGACAAGCACGACCACCACTACTACACCGGCGGCCACCACGACTACTACTGGGGCGGCTCCTGGGGAGGCGGGCACTGGAAGCACCTGGACCACCACGACGCCAAGAAGGTCTACCACGTGGTCAAGTACCGCTACTACGACGGCAAGCACTGGTCCCCCTGGTACCAGGAGACCAGCCACTGGACCGGTCTCGGCCACTGACCGGACGGCACCGGGGGCCGGCCGGACACCGGACGACCCCCGGACCGCTCCTCCTCCCGACGCCCCCGAGGCCGTCCCCCGGCACTGCGCGCGGGGGACGGGCTCCCGACACCACAAGAGCCGATCATGGACCTCACCCATCAGCACCCCGCCGCCAGGGCCTGGGACCTCGCTCCCGGCGACACCTTCCACGGGCGCACCATCACGGCCGTTCGCGGCGTGGTGGGACTCGCCCTCAGCCCGGTGGCCGTCATCTCCTTCACGGAGGACGACCGGGAGCACCGCGCCCAGGCCCGGATCGGCGCCGCCCACTGCGAGACGCACCAGCACTACGACGACATCATGCTCAGCGCCCGAGCGTGGGTCCGCACCCACGGCCTGCACGAGGGGGACGCCGTGGACCTGGACCGGCTGCGCGCCGAGGTCATGGGCGCGGCCGCCCGGAACTGACCCCGCCCCTCCCCAGGACCTCGTCCCCCGCGAGCAGCGGCGCCACCCGGTACGGGATGACCGTGCGCAGGAACATGCTCGTGGAGGTCCGCAGGATGCCGGGGCACAGCCGGATCTCCTCGGAGACCCGGTAGAGGTCCTCGGGATCCTTCGCCACCACCCGGCACAGCAGGTCCGTCTGCCCCGCGGGGGCGAACACCTCGATGACCTGCGGGATCGCCTGCAGTCCCGCGATCGCCTCGTCGAGCTGGTGCTGGTCGAGCTCCACGGCCACGCTCGCGGCCAGGCCGTAGCCGAGCGCCGCGGGCGTCACCCGGGTGCTGTGCGGGCGCAGCGCGGGGCTCGCGCGGTAGCGCTCGAGCCGGGCGTGGATCGTCCCGCGCGCCAGACCGGTGCGCTGGGCCAGGGCCAGCACCGTCATCCGCGGGTCCTCGTCCAGCGCCGCCAGGATCCTCCGGTCCGTCGCGTCCAGCGGACCCGCTGCCGCCCCGCCGTTCGTCATGCTGACCACCGCAGCCCCACTTCCCCGCCTCGATCTGATCGATCTGACCGGTTCCAGAGTAGACGTTTGCGCACAGTGCCGACCAGGGTGTCGAATGATGGTCACACGATGCGCCACCTGACCCGGTTCGGTGCATCCCGGCCGGCGCCGGTCGCCCACGAGGCGTCCCGCGTCCCGCGCTGCCCGGCACCCCGCGGCGGCAGAGGCCCCCTTCCGGCCCGCGGGAGCTCCTCGGAGCTCCCGCGGGCCGAGTGCTGCCACCGGCTCAGTGCTCCCGCGGACAGGAGCGCCGGGCGCCGCCGCCGCCGGTCAGCGCCGCCGGTCAGCGCCGCCGGCCCACCGACCGGCGGCAGGCGAGGAAGCTCGCCACGAGGTCCCAGACGGTGACGACCACCACGAGCGCGACCCCGATCTGCGCGAACTCCTCGCCCACCCAGCCGCGCTCGCGGAAGACCGGGTTCACCACGGACTCGGTGCGCAGCACGGTGATGAGCAGCGCGGCCATGGCGAGGTCCAGGACGGCGCTGACCCCGAACAGCGCCCAGGACCAGCGGCGGCGGAAGAAGCGCAGCAGCTCCCACCCCCAGGCCAGCAGCACGATCCCCAGGTAGAGCGGCACCCAGGGCGTCCACACGGCGGGGTCGAGCAGGGGCTCGCCGGCGAGCGGGCCCTCACGGAGCAGCGGCCGCGAGAGCAGGAACGGCGCGGCGAAGGCCAGGCCCAGGGCGATGGTGGCCCAGACCAGCTCCCCCACGGTCGAGTCCCGCTCCGGGCGCGGCGGCGGCAGCTGCTCGACCGTCCAGCGCGGGGGCGCCTCCCCCGCCGCCCCGGTCTCCCCCCGGGCGCCGCGCTCCACCGCCTCCGCGACCTCCGTGCGCTCCACCACGGCGAAGACGACGACGGCGATGCCCGCCCCCATGAGCGCCCCCTGGATCGCGGCACCGACCGCGGGGGCGAGCGAGAGCACGAGGTAGGTGACCAGGTCCTCGCGCCCCGCCTCCCCGAAGAGCCGGCCGATCAGGGTGAGCCCGCCGAAGAGGCCGGCCAGGACGGGCACCAGGACCTTCAGCAGCTCGAGGAAGTCGTGGTAGTGCTCGGGCCCGATCAGGTGCCGCGGGCCGGGGCCGTAGTCCTCGGCCAGCAGGGCGGGGTCGCCGAGCTCCTCGAGGGCGCGGCGCTCCGCCTCGGCCGGCGGGAGACCGCGCGCCACGCCGTCGTCGACCATGTCGGCGACGGTGCCCCGCAGCTCCCGGGACACGTCCTCGCGGGCTCTGGGCGGCAGGCGCCGGGCGACCTCGTGGAGATAGCTCTCGGTGCGCGGGGTGAGAGTGCTGGCGGACATGGCGATCAGTCCTCGGGGCGAGTGGGGCGGGCGAAGGTGGACAGGGCGGCGTGCAGCCGGAGCCGCTCGGCCTCGAGGGTGTCCCGGACGCGGACCCCGGGACCGGTGATCCGGTAGAACTTGCGGGGCCGGGACTCGTCCGTGTTCCAGTCGCTCTCGAGCAGGCCCTGCGCCTCGAGCCGGCGCAGCAGCGGGTAGAGCGTGTTGGCCTCGACGTCGAGCCCCGCGTCACCGAGGGTCCGGAGCAGGGCGTAGCCGTAGCGGGGCTGGTCCAGGACGAGCAGGCAGGCCAGGACCACCGTGCCGCGGCGCAGCTCCTGGAAGTGGGAGGCCACGATCGGGTCGCTCGGTTCAGCTGCCATGACCACACGATAGTGTGTGTCACACACTAATGGAAGAGCCGCCCGCCCCACGCCGCGGCTCTCGTGGCCGGCGGGCGGCGCTCAGTCGTCCCAGCCCTCCTGCGGCGTGGCGCAGGACTCCCGGAAGACGTACTGGGAGATCCGGCGCCGCTCCCGGCTGGACCAGTCGATGGCCGGGCGGCGGTGCTCCTCGGGGACGTAGCCCAGGCGGTAGACGGCCATGAGCTCGAGGTCCTCGGGCACGTCCAGCAGGTCCACGACCTCGGCCCACCGGGCGGGCGCCTCCATGGGGAAGGAGATGAACTGGATGCCCATGCCGAGCTCCACGGTGGTCAGCCAGAGGTTCTCCATGGCCGCGCCCATCGAGAACAGCGAGTAGAACCCGGAGAGCTCCCCGGGCCGGTACTCGCGGCGGTCGAGCATCACGCCGATCAGCAGGGGGGAGCCCGCCACGAGCTTGTGGTTCTCCGCGCCCAGGGTCTGGGGCACCCGCAGCCGGTTCATCATCGCCTGCCCGCCCGGGGTGAACGCCTTCTTGGTGAAGGGGCGCAGCACCGCGGGCAGCTTGTCGAAGAGCATCCCGAAGCGCTGCTCCTCCATCTCCTGCCTGCTGAAGCGGAAGTAGCGCTTGTACCGGTCGAAGAAGCTCCCCTCGGCCATCACCTGCGTCATCGAGTCGGCGCTGATCCGGGCGATCCGGTCGATGGTCCCCCGGTCCTCGACCAGCACGAAGCGCCACGGCTGGCTGTTGAACTGGGAGGGTGCGGCCGCGGCCGTGCGCAGCAGCAGCTTCTGATGCTCCGGGGACACCCGGTCCGGCAGGAACGGGCCGTTGGTGGTGCGGCGGTTGAAGACGACGTCGAGGAACTCCATGTGCTCTCCGGTCAGGTCGGGCGGCTCAGCCGGCGCGGGCGGCGCGGGCTCGGAACAGGGCGGTGGCGTAGAACGGCGCCGCGGACAGCGCGGCGAGCGCGTGGCGGCGCGGGTGCCCCTGGGCGGGCGTGCCGAGGTGCGGCAGGGCGGCCAGGGGCAGCAGCGCCGGCGCCAGGGCCCGGCCCGCCGCGCGCCCGGAGGCGGAGGAGGAGCCGGCGGCGAGGACCGCGGCCAGCGCCGTCGTCGTGGTGGTGGTGACGTAGAGGGCGTGGTGGATCCAGCGGAACCGGCCCGTGCGCACGATCCCGGCGCCGACGGACGCCCCCAGGGCGGCGTTGGCGGCCCAGCACGCGCTCGCGAGGCCGATCCACGGGCCGGGTCGCGAGCCCACGGCGTGCACGGTGTGTCCCACGCGGTCCCCTCCTGCCGTCCGGTCCTGCCCGGCACCGGCCGGGAGCCCCAGTCTAGTGACGGCACCCCGCGCCGCCCCCGGCCCGCCGTGCTCCTTGGCGGATCGTGTCGGCCCGCGGAGAATGGGCAGATGCCCTCCGTCCAGCCGCGCGCCCGGCCCGACCTCTCCCGGCGGGACGCCGAGCTGCGCGAGCTCATGGACGACCCCTGCTGCGACCTCGCCGCGCTGCGGCGCACCTACGCACGCTTCGACGTGGTCAACTCCCTGGTCGCCGGGTGGGCCGCGACCTACCGGCGCCGGATCCGGCCCCTGGCCGTGCCCGGCCGGCCGCTGACCCTCCTGGACGTCGGTGCCGGCGGCGGGGACGTGGCACGCGCCCTGGCCCGGTGGGCGCAGCGGGACGGGATCGACCTGCGGGTCACCGGCATCGACCCGGACGCCCGCGCCCACGAGTGGGCCTCGGCGCGGACCCGCCGCTGGTCGACCCGGCACCCGCGGGCAGTGCCCCCGGTCTTCCGGCGGGTCACCAGCCGGGAGCTGGTCGCGGCCGGCGAGACGTTCGACGTGGTGGTCTCCAACCACCTGCTCCACCACCTGGACCCGGGGCCGGTGCGGGACCTCGCGGCGGACTCGGAGCACCTGGCCGGCCGGCTCGTGCTGCACAACGACCTCGTGCGCAGCCCGGCGGCCTACCGGCTGTACTCGGTGGGCGTGCTGCCCCTGGCCCCGGGCTCCTTCCTGCGCACCGACGGGCTGCGGTCCCTGCGCCGCGCCTACCTGCCCCACGAGCTGCGCGAGCTGACCGGTCCGGGCTGGGAGGTGCTCCCCGGTTCGTTCGGGCACCAGCAGCTGGTCCAGGACCGTTCACTCCGGGTTCACGCGCGTCCTCCACGCTGAGTGCGAGACCGACACGACGGGGCCCGGCAGCGGCCCGGGAACGGAGCACCAGTGAAGATCGCGATCCTCGGCGGCGACGGCTTCTGCGGCTGGCCCGCGGCCCTGCACCTGTCCGCGCGCGGCCACGACGTGGTGGTGGTGGACAACTTCTCCCGCCGCGCCATCGACGTCCGGCTCGGGACGGAGTCGCTGACGCCCATCCGCGGCCTCGACGAGCGCCGCGCGGCCTGGCAGGAGCTGATGGACCGGCGGATCGGCGCGGCCGAGATCGACCTCGCCGCCGACTACGAGGCGTTCCTCGACCTCCTGGTCGTCGAGCGCCCGGACGCCGTGGTGCACTTCGCGGAGCAGCGGGCGGCGCCGTACTCCATGCGCACCCCGGCCACCAAGCGCTACACCGTGGACAACAACGTCGGCGCCACGCACAACGTGCTGTGCGCGGTCGTGGAGTCCGGGCTGGACGTGCACGTGGTGCACCTGGGCACCATGGGGGTCTACGGGTACGGCACCGCCGGGATGCGCATCCCGGAGGGCTACCTGGACGTGGAGGTCCCCGGACCGCACGGCACGGTGCCCCAGCAGATCCTCTACCCCTCCCGCCCCGGCTCGCTGTACCACATGACCAAGGTCCTGGACCAGACCATGTTCGCGTTCTACGCCAGGAACGACCGCCTGCGGATCACCGACCTGCACCAGGGCATCGTCTGGGGCACCGGCACCGCGGAGACGGCGCTCGACGAGCGGCTCGTCACCCGCTTCGACTACGACGGCGACTACGGCACGGTGCTCAACCGCTTCCTCGTCCAGGCGGCGGTCGGCCACCCGCTGACCGTGCACGGCACCGGCGGGCAGACCCGGGCGTTCATCCACCTCCAGGACATGGTCCGGTGCGTGGAGCTGGCCCTGCTCCACCCCCCGGCGGCCGGCGACCGCGTGAAGATCTTCAACCAGATGACGGAGACCCACCGGGTCCGCGACCTCGCGGAGCTCGTGGCCGGACTCACCGGCGCCGAGGTGGAGATGGTCCCCAATCCCCGCCAGGAGTCCGCGGAGAACGACCTGCACGTGGACAACGACGCGTTCCTGGACCTCGGCCTGCGGCCCACCACCCTGTCGGAGGGGCTGCTGCTCGAGGTCGAGCGGACCGCCGTGCGCTGGGCCCACCGCGTGGACCGCTCCCGCATCCCGGCGACGTCCGTGTGGAACGCCCGCCGGCGCCCGGGGATCCCGGCGCGGCCGGCCCGCTCCGCGGTCCCGTCCACGCCCGTGCCCATGTCCGCGGGCGCCTGAGCCGGCGGATGCGGATCGCGCTCTGGACGGACGTCTTCGCCCCGAACGTCGACGGGGTGGTGACGCGCCTGACCCGCACCCTCGAGGAGCTCGGGGACCTCGGCCACGAGGTGCTCGTGCTCACGCCGGGGGATCCGCCCGGGCACTGGGGTCCGCACCGGGTGGTCCGGGCCCCGTCCGTGACGTTCCCCTGGTACCGGGACGTCCGGGGAGGCCTGCCGTCCCCGCGCACGGAGCGGGCCGTGTCGGCGTTCCGCCCCGACGTGGTGCACGCCGTGAACCCGGTGTGGTTCGGCGCGTGGGGCGCGCTCTCCGCACGGACGCGGGACCTGCCGCTGCTGGCGTCCTTCCACACCGACGTGCCGCAGTACATGAGCGTGTTCGGGCACGGGCTCGGCGCCCTGCGCCGGCCCGTGGAGCGGTGGATCCGCACGACCCACAACCTCGCCGAGGTCAACCTGTGCACGTCGGGGCCCATGGTGGACCGGGCCGCGGCCCTGGGCGTGCGCCGCGTGGCGCTGTGGCCCAAGGGCGTGGACACCACCCTGTTCCACCCCGCCAGGGCCTCCGCCGCGATGCGGTCCCGGCTCACCGGCGGGCACCCCGGGGAGCGGCTGGTGCTCTCCGTGGGGCGGCTGTCGAGGGAGAAGAACGTGGCGGCGCTGCTCGAGCCGATCCGGCGGCTGCCGGGCACCCGGCTCGCCGTGGTGGGCGACGGCCCGCACCGGCCCGAGCTCGAACGGCGCTTCGCGGGCACCCCCACGGTCTTCCCGGGCCGGCTCGCCGGGGAGGAGCTGGCGGCCGCCTACGCCTCGGCGGACGTGCTCGCCTTCCCGTCCACCACCGAGACGCTGGGTCTCGTGGCCCTGGAGTCCCTGGCGAGCGGGGTGCCGGTGGTCGGCGCCCGGGCCGGCGGCATCCCGTTCGCGGTGGCCCACGGGCGGACGGGGCTGCTCGTGCCGCCCGGCGACGCGGACGCGCTCACCGCGGGCCTGGCCCGGCTGCTCGACGACGCG